>CAMWRH010000025.1 GCA_947176605.1 uncultured Porphyromonadaceae bacterium | reverse complement strand
CGGGGATGGGACGCGAAGGGCGCGAAGGGCGCGAATGGGCGCGAATGGGCGTGGGGCGGGTTTGTGAGGGTGGATGCAGGAGGGTGCTTAATTGATTTTAACTTTTGGCGGGAGGAGTGGATTATTTTTTGTTATTTTAAGAATTTGTTGGTAATTTTGCAGATAAGTCATTGGGCTCTTTGTGCTCTTAGACTACGCGGTTAACCTGAAATTTATATTCTTACATAATTCATAACTTTTTAACCTACACACCATGAACTGCTTAAAGCAATTCGTAGCAGGTTCGATTTTGGCATCTGTCGCTCTGAGCGGCGCTGCGGCCACGTTTGTGGGCGACCGCACCGACTTCCGTGACGAGACGATCTATTTTGCCATGACCACCCGCTTCTATGACGGCGACCCGAAGAACAATGTGCTCTGCTGGGACGGCGTGGAAAATCAGAAGAAATACAACGACCCGTGCTGGCGAGGCGACTTCAAGGGTCTGATCGAGAAGCTCGACTATATCAAGGCTCTCGGTTTCACTGCCATATGGATCACTCCGGTGGTGCAGAATGCCTCCGGCTTCGACTATCACGGCTACCATGCGATGGACTTCTCGCGTGTAGACCTCCGCTATGAGAGCCGCACCGAGTGGGGTTCGGCTGAGGATGTGGATTTCCAGGACCTCATCGACGCAGCCCACGCAAAGGGTATCAAGATCGTGCTCGACATCGTGCTGCAGCACACCGGCAACTTCGGTGAGGATACACTCTGCCACCTCTTCGACCGCGACCAGAACATCGCCACACAGGCCGACATCACAAAGTGCCTTATCCCCGACGACAGCCGTCTGGGCGGTATGGACTACTGGAACCTCCCCAACGAGGGTGAGAAGACCCAGTACTCCGAGCGCTTCAAATACATGAAGAATACCGACGGCCAGAACCATGACTCCAACAACTACTGGCACCACGTAGCCAACGCATGGAACTGGGACGATCCCTCCCGCTGGTGGGGCCAGATCGCAGGCGACTGCGTAGACCTCAACACCGAGAACCCCGCAGTGGCCGAATATATCGTCAACTGCTACGGCAAGTTCATCGAGATGGGTGTCGACGGTTTCCGTATCGATACCACCGGCCATATCGCTCCGCTCACCTTCAACTCCTACTTCATCCCGAAATTCGTGGAGCTTGGCGAGAAATACAAGAGCAAACGTGTGGGCGACGCACCCTTCTACATGTTCGGCGAATGCTGCGCACGTTATGGCGGCGTAATCTACCGCGACCAGCATCTCCTGTCGAGCCACTACTACACATGGAAGTCGGATCCGACCCTGGTGCAGGAATGGCAGTCGTACACAGCCGACTGGTGGGCACAGCAGGTTGTACCCGAAGGGGGGGCTCCTCTGGGCAACATGCTCACCTGCCTCAAAGACCCCGGCACGGTGCACGACTCCGACAACGTATTCATGAAGAACGGCGCTTGGCATGAGCCCGATTACTCCGAGGCTTCCGGCTTCAACGTGATCGACTTCCCGATGCACTACAACTTCAACAGCGCCGACCAGGCAGTGCGCATCGCCCAGGAAGGCGACAAGTACTACAACGACGCCTCCTGGAACGTGGTATACGTAGACTCTCACGACTACTGCCCGGGTCCCAACGACGGCACACGCTTCAGCGGCGGCACCGCACAGTGGGCCGAGAACCTCTCGCTGATGTTCTCCTTCCGCGGTATCCCCTGTATCTACTACGGTTCGGAGGTGGAATTCCAGAAGGGTATCACCATTGACGAGGGTCCCAACCTGGCGCTTCACGACTCAGGGCGTGCCTACTTCGGCGCATACCTCGAGGGTAGCGTAAGCGCAAGCGACTTCGGCGAATACACAGCCAGCGGCAACGTGGCCGAGACCCTCAATGCCGACCTCGCCCAGCATATCCGCCGCCTCAACCAGATCCGCGCCGCAGTGCCCGCACTGCGTAAGGGACAGTACACCTTCGACGGCTGCACCGCCTCCGGCGGCTGGGCCTACAAGCGCGCATGGAAAGACAGCTACGCTCTGGTGGCAGTCAACGGCGGCGCCACATTCACCGACGTACCCGCAGGCACCTACACCGACATCGTGACCGGCAAGACCTACCAGGGTGGCGGCTCAATCAAGGTTGACGCCCCCGCCACACAGGGTCAGCTCCGCGTGCTCGTAAAAGACTGGACCGGCGGCATCGTAGGTGAAGACGGCAAATTCATCTACGCCACTTCACCCGTGGCTCACGGCGGCAGCGTCAGCTTCGACGACCCCGGCACCACAGAATACTACACAGCCGAAGACGCACCCATGCCCCAGCTCCCCGGCTCGGTTATGGTATCTCCCTCAGGCTGCACATTCCGCACCGACACATTCGACGTGACCGTATCGCTCAGCGACACAGCCGTAAGCGGATGGTACAAGGTGGGCAACGGCCAGCAGGTCAACCTCACCCAGGGTCAGGAAAAGACAGTCACCATCGGCGGCGACATGAGCTACGGCGAAAGCGTGACCATCAGCTGGAGCGCCACTGACGCCGAAGGCACAGTGCGCACAGGCAGCCAGACCTACAAGAAAGTGGATCCCAACGCAGCCATCACCATCTACGTAAAGGCGGCTTCCGCTCCCAACATCTACCTCTGGGGCAACAACGACCAGGGTGTGAAGGTAGAGCCCGCCGGCGCATGGAACGGCTCCAAGATGACCGAGACCGTAGAGGTAGGCGACGACACCTACTACTACTGGATGGTAGATGACCTGGAGTCAGTCAACATGATCCTCATCGGCAACGGCCAGACCCCCGACATCACCGGCATCACATCCGACGTATTCTACGAGTACGACGGCGGCTCCAACGCCAAGAAGCTCGACAACGTCGTAGTCACTCCGCAGCCCACAGTAAGCTTCTCCCCCAACGGCGGCACATTCGAGGATACAGTCAACGTGACCGTGTCAGCCAAGAACGCCACCAGCGCCACCTATCAGATCGGCACAGGGAGCAAGAAGACCTTCACCAGCACCGCATCCTTCACACTCGGCGCCGACATGGCAGAGGGTGAGAGCGTGACAGTGACTTGGACAGCCACCAACGGCACCGACACCCGCGAGGGAAGCGTCACCTTCACCAAGAAGCAGCCCGTGGTATTCGGCGACAACGTGGTATACTTCCACAATGCCTCTGGCTGGAATCAGGTATACTGCTACAGCTGGACCTCAGCAGGCGGCAACACCGAGCATCTCGGTGCATGGCCCGGCACACTCATGACCGAGACCGTAGAGATGGGCGGCAAGACATGGTATGCCATCGAAGTGCCCGGCGCAGCAGCCGGCTCCGGCATCATCTTCCACAACAACAGCGGCACACAGACAAAAGATTTTGAGTTTGTGGCCGGCGGCGGTTACGACAACAACGGTCCGACAGCCGTAGACACACTCCTTGACGAGGATGCAGAGGTAGAATACTACACACTGCAGGGTGTGCGCGTGGCAGAGCCCGCACAGGGTATCTACGTGCGCCGTCAGGGCAGCAAGGTCAGCAAGATCGTGGTGCGCTGAAGATAATTGTCAGAAATCCATATTATTCCCGATAGAAAGAGGGTCGCGGCTGATGAGTCGCGACCCTCTTGTCGTGATAAGGCGCCGCAGGAGGGGCTGATGGTGGTCTGAATGTAGCAAAATGACTACCGAATGGGAGCATTTGAAAGATAATTTACAGGATAATTTTTAAAAATATTTTTGATAATTAAGAAAAATGCCCTAACTTTGTCAGCGTCTTCAGATCGAAGATGACTAATATCCACATAAACTACCGTCTATGAAAAGAGTTCTACTCACCTTGGCTGCAGTCACTGCGATAGCAGGAGCGCAGGCTACAACCCCGATGCAAAAAGGCACAATGTCGGGTCATAAATACGCCAAAAGCGAGAAAACCCTCCGTAGTGTGATCCGCAACGAAGCGGAGAAGGCACTCCCCCGGCAGGCTACCCGATTCCGCGCCGCAGCCGACGCCGGACTGTGGATGAACTGGGGCTTTGCCGAAGGTGTGTACACAGCCGTGCCTACCAATATAGGAGAATGGAAGGGCGCCATGAAGCTCAGCGCCGAGCTGGCCACCGAATGGGCGGGAGCCACGATTACGTCGGTGTCGGTCGGCAACCCTGTGGATGTCACTTCACAGCGCCCCGACTATGAGCTGATGCAATACGTCTACGACAATCCCGTAAAGGAAGCCACCGTATGGGTATCCGAAAGTCTTGACGGCGAACCGATCGCAAGCGCTTCCGGCGAGCTGGGGCAGCGTGGGTTCGCATGGAGCACAATCGACCTGCCGCAGGCAGTGACCATAGAGGCCGGCAAACCCCTTTACATCGGCTACACGCTCAATGTGCCGGCCGACCCGAAGAATCCCTCGGCCCCCTACAACACCACCTATTACTGCATGACGACCGACGACTCCTACTACCCCGATGCCGACGGATGCTACATCTACTCCACACTGCAGGGTGTAGACAATAGCGGCAGTCTCGTATTCGGCGATGACTACGAATGGCAGGACTTCGGAATGCTGGCCGGCAACGTCTGCGTGCGCGCCGGAATCAACGGCGACATGCTCCCGGTCAACATCGTGCGCCCCTACGCATGGGAAGGGCCGCAGTACGTGATGCTCGACAGATCCTCGCAGTTTGGAGTGATGGTGCAGAATTACAGCGCCTCAAAGATCTCCTCCCTCGAATACACCATCGAAGTGGAGGGGATGGAGCCCCAGAAGCAGGAAGTGGTGCTTGATGCGCCCCTGGAGGGATATCTCGACGTGTCATACCCCGTATACTTCGACATCAGCTCAACCGTAGAGGGGAACAGTATCCCCTACAGCGTATACGTATCGGCCATCAACGGCGAAAGCGTCGACCTCAAGGAATACGCCATCGAAGGCACATTCCTTTGCCTTTCCGACGGATATCCGCGTAATGTGGTGGTAGAGGAATACACCGGCACATGGTGCGGATGGTGTGTGGTAGGTTACGCCGGCATGGAATACATGGCCAAGAACTATTCCGACGCCGGATTCATCGGTATCGCCGTACACGGCAGCGATGAGATGGACGTGATGGGCACCGGAGGCGCCTATTCATCGTTCAGCCCGATCGTGACAGGGTTCCCCTCATCGTATGTCAACCGCAATATGGGCAACAACGTCTACCCCACTCCCGAAGAGCTTGAAGAGACCTTCCTGGAATTGGTCGAGGTGCCCGCATTCGCACAGATTTCAGCCACTCTGGAGAAGGGTGATGCCGACAATAAACTCAAGCTCTCCACCAAGAGCCGCTTCTCATCGGCTGACGACAATGCCGCATATATGGTGGCCTATACGGTGATTGAGGATGGCGTGGGCCCCTATGCCCAGTCCAACGGCGCCGCAGGCTCCGGCTATGACTATTACGGCTTCGAGGATATGGCGGCACGCGTGATGCTGAACTACAATGATGTGGCGCGCAACTGCTCGCAGCCCCTCGGAGTGGAAGGAAGCCTGCCGGCGAAAGTGGAGAAAGACACCGACTACTCCTACGACACCGAGATAACACTCGGCAAGGAGGTGGATCCCACGATGGTGCGCGTGGTGGCAATGCTGATCAACGGCATCAACGGATCGATCGAGAACGCCTGTGTCGTAGAGGCTCCCGGCTACGTGTCGGTAGAGGAAGTAAGCGCCTCTGCAGCGCCCTCTTACGCATACGGTGCGAAGGGTGAGATACGCTTCCGTGCCGGCGCTCCGGCAGCCGATGTATACGCGGCCGACGGACGCGCAGTGGCCTCCGGCTACAACGGCTCTGCCCTGCAGGCGGCTCCCGGCATCTACCTGGTCAGCTTCGGCGGCAAGGCCGTGAAGGTGGCCGTATATTGACAGAAGGTTAGTAAAAATGAAACAATATAGTTAGATTTAGTTACTTAAAATCAGTAAAAGGCTACATGTCGGGAGACGTGTAGCCCCGCAAAAAAAAAGCCGTGATTGTGAAATCACGGCTTTTTTCAGTTTCAGGAATCAGGAGGAGCCTTCGGCAGCGCGTATAGGGCGTATAAAGCCTATAAGGCTTATAGGGCTTATATGGGCTTATATGGGCGTATGGCAGGCTTTAGGTTTGGGCTTCGGGATAGGGAGGGTCACTCGGGCTGCTCCTCCACAGCCTCATTGAGTGCCTCGTAATAGCAGTCGGTGACAGTGAGCCACTCCTCGATCGAACCTCCGGTGGAGAAACCCTCACGCTTCGAGGGATCGCCGAGCATCTTGCGCGCGATAGCCGGAGAAAGCGTCACCACCGACGGGCGCACCTCCGTATCCGCATCATAAAAATCATTGAAATCGAAAGCCCCCTTATCCTCCTCGATAAGATAGAGCGTGCCATCGTACTCATACAGTCCGGCCACACGGGCGCAGTCGGGCTGCTCCGCATCATCGGCGGCAAGATTGATTTCAGGGATGAAGTGGAACCCGGCAGTGGCATTATCCCAGATGATGGCTCCTATGCCGCGTGCATCCATATCATCGGCAAGGTCGCGGCGTGTCTGAGCGAAAATATCAGTGTTTTCCATAAGTTTTTTATTATTTCATACGTCTGCCGGAGCTGTTTGGTTCAGCCCCGGCAATGAACCATTTCCCCTCCCGGGGCGTTTAACCAACGTTAAAAACCATTAGAAGACAAGCCTATGTGTACAGAAAATAAGACAGAAAAGATATACCTCGTAAGTTTCGGCAACTCCGAGAAATACCTCCTTCGCGACAACGAAGCAGGCGAAAAATCCATACTGACACGCCTCGAAGCCGAGCTCAATAGCTATCTGCGTTCGAGATTTCCCGACGAGACCTTTGCCTACTACACCACACCGCGTGTAGACGAAGTGCCAGCCTCCGAGATAGGCAAATACATCGGATATCCGGAACTCGACGCGCAGGCCGTGGCCGGCATCAAGGAGGTACTGGCCCGCGAAGTGGAGGACATGCAGTCGACGAGCGAAATCAACGACAACGCCCCCTATGCCAACGTCAATCCCGCGGCAGCCGATATCCGCCATATTCTCGGATAAGCCGGGCCGTCACATCGCCCGGCGACAGGGAGGCCGCAGGGCACGGCGAAGGGCCCCGCATGGGATCCGGCAGGCTTCAGGCACCACATATCAACCGATAATAGGGGAAATATAGAAAAAAATCATTAAATTTGTAACCGATACCCGGCGGCAACGTCCATAAGCCTGCAAAACAGGCGATGCGGACGAGGCGTCGGGAAAACTACTATAAACAAAAATCCACCGGGCAAGCGACCCCACGAAGCGAGCCGCCGCACGGTAATGTATGATTACTGCACAGATGTAAAGCGATGGCTTACAGATTTGATTATCTCGTGATAGGCTCCGGCATAGCCGGCATGAGTTTCGCCCTGAAAGTGGCGCCCTACGGGCGTGTGGCCCTGATCTGCAAATCCACCCTCGAAGAGGCCAATACATTCCTGGCACAGGGGGGAGTGGCGAGTGTGACCGACATGGAAGTCGATACATTCGACAAACACATACACGACACGATGGTGGCCGGCGACTGGCTCTCCGACCCGGAAGCGGTAGGAAAAGTGGTGCATGGCGCTCCTGACGGAATCGGATTCCTCGTGGAGCATGGCGTAGACTTCGACCGCAAGGCCGACGGCTCCTTTGACCTGCACCGCGAAGGGGGACACTCCGAATTCCGCATCCTCCACCACGCCGACAACACCGGCGCCGAAATCCAGACGAGCCTCATCGAAGAGGTGCGCCGCCATCCCTCCATCGAGGTCTTTGAGCATCACTTCGCCGTAGAGATCATCACCCAGCATCATCTGGGGCGCATCGTGACCCGCCGCACCCCCGACATCACCTGCTATGGCGCCTACATACTCGATGAACGGAGCGGCCGCGTAGAGACATTCCTCGCCAAAGCCACCGTAATGGCCACCGGAGGGGTAGGAGCAGTCTACACCACCACCACCAACCCCCTCACGGCCACAGGCGACGGCATAGCCATGACCTACCGCGCCAAAGGGACGGTAAAGGATATGGAATTCATACAGTTCCACCCCACGGCACTGTATCATCCCGGCGACCGCCCGTCGTTCCTCATCACCGAGGCCATGCGCGGCTACGGAGCAGTGCTCCGCAACCTCGACGGCACCGAGTTCATGCACAAATACGACCCGCGCCTGTCGCTCGCCCCGCGCGACATCGTGGCCCGCGCCATCGATTCGGAGATGAAGCTGCACGGCACCGACCACGTCTACCTCGACGTCACCCATAAAGACCCCGAAGAGACGCGCCGCCACTTCCCCAACATCTACGAGCACTGCCTCTCGATCGGGATCGACATAACGCGCCAGATGATACCCGTGGCCCCGGCCGCCCACTACCTCTGCGGCGGCATAAAGGTAGACTCCAACGGCGAAAGCTCCATCGGCCGCCTCTATGCTATCGGCGAATGCTCATGCACCGGCCTGCATGGCGGCAACCGCCTTGCCTCCAACTCACTGATAGAGGCCGTGGTATATGCCGATGCAGCCGCCCGCCACTCCTCTGAAGCCATCAAAGGCTACGACTACCGCAACGATGTGCCCGAATGGAATGATGAAGGGACGGTGCATCATGAAGAGATGGTGCTCATCACCCAATCGGCCAAAGAGGTGAACCAGATAATGGGTTATTACGTAGGAATAGTACGCTCCGACCTGCGCCTCAAACGCGCGTGGAACCGCCTCGACATACTCTACGAAGAGACCGAGCGCCTCTTCAAGACCTCCAAGCCGACCCGCGAACTGTGCGAACTGCGCAACATGATCAACGTGGCCTACCTCATAATGCGTCAGGCCATGGAGCGCAAGGAGAGCCGCGGCCTGCACTATACAGTCGACTACCCTCACCGCTGAGGCCAAGGCGCAGCGAAGGCTTCGCCAGGCTTTAGGTTTTAGGCTTTAGCCCCCATAGGCCGTATAAGCCATATAGGCTCTATACGCCCTATCCCGCCTACCGCCTACCGCCTAAAGCCTAAAGCCTAAGGCCTAAAGCCTCTCCGCCTATCCGCCTAAGAAAAAAGAAAGGAACACGAAATATGACCAACAAACTGCGGCTCTGGCCGCTTCTCTGTGTGGCGGCCTTAGGGGCCGTGGTGTGTGGCTCCAATGCAGGCGCCACCGCTAAAGAGGCTCCCTCCGAGAGCCATGACGAGGCGTATCAGCGCAACATCGCCATCTTCAACGCCCTGACCCGCGAACTGGAGGAGAGTTACGTAGACTCGATACGCGTCGACGAAGCCTTTAAAGCCGCTATCCGCGGAATGCTGGCCACTGTCGACCCTTATACTGAATATTACTCCTACGACGACAAGGAGCAGCTCGCCCGCCTCACCACAGGCGCCTACGGCGGCATCGGCTCCATGATCACCGGACGCGGCGGAAATACCTATATCCTCGAACCCATCATGGGTTCGCCCGCCATGAAGGCCGGACTGAAGCCCGGCGACAGAATCACCCGCGTGGACAGCGTGGATGCCACCGGACTCAGCACCGACAAGACCTCCGCACTGCTCAAAGGGCAGCCCGGCACGGAAGTGACCGTGACCGTGTGCCGCCCGTATGTGGAGACCGACAGTATTCTGACATTCAATATCATACGCGAGAAAGTATCGGAACCCAGCGTTCCATGGTACGGCGTCGTGAAGGGGAATATCGGCTACGTGCGCCTCACGCAGTTTGTGGAAAGTTCGGCTGCCGATGTGCTCAAGGCCCTTGAGGACTTCAAGGGGAATCCCGACGTGAAATACATCGTGCTTGACCTCCGCTCCAACGGCGGCGGCCTGGTAGAGCAGGCCGTGAAGATACTCAGCTATTTCCTGCCGAAAGGGACGGAAGTGCTCCGCACACGTGGCAAGGAAGCCTCTGCCGAAAAGATCTACAAGACCCAGCAGAATCCCGTGATGCCCGACATCCCGATGGCAGTGCTCATCGACGGAGCCTCCGCCTCGGCTGCCGAAATCACCGCAGGCGCGTTGCAGGACCTCGACCGCGCCGTGCTCATAGGATCCAGAAGCTTCGGCAAGGGGCTGGTGCAGGGCACACGCATGCTCCCCTACAACTCGCTGCTCAAGGTGACCCAGGCCAAATACTACATCCCCTCCGGCCGCCTTATCCAGGCCCTCGACTACTCCCACCGCAATCCCGACGGGAGTGTGGCCCGTGTGCCCGACAGCCTGACCAACGTATACCATACCCTCAGCGGACGCGAAGTGCGCGACGGCGGAGGCCTCACCCCCGACAGCATCGTCGATCCGGGGCAGCTCTCCCCTCTCGTCTACAGCCTGCTGACCGGCAACCATATCTTCGACTACGCCAACCGCTATGCCGCCACCCATCCGGCTCCGGAGAATGTGGAGACATTCACCCTGACCGATGCCGATTTCGCCGACTTCGCACAGGGTATAGACCCGAAGAAGGTGCAGTATGACAAGCTATGCAACAACATAATCTCCGACCTGCGCTCCGCAGCCGAGGCCGAGGGTTACCTCACTCCCGAAGTCAAGGCCGCAATCGACTCGCTCGACAAATCGCTTGACCATGACCTCCGCAGCGACCTCTACACCAAGCGCCCGACCATCGAAGAATACATCACCGAAGAGATAGCAGCCCGCTATGAGCCGGGCAGCGGACGCGTCAAACGCGAACTCACCACCGATAAGGATCTCGACAAGGCCGAACAGATATTCACCACCCCCGGGCTTTACAAAGAGATCCTGACCGGAAAGAAGAGCGCCAATCCCGCTGCCGCAACCTCAAAAACCGGAAAATCAGAAAAATGAGCGTGCCATCGAAGGAGCATACGCAGAATATGGATCTCGGTGAGGCCGACCTCCTTTTCGCCACCGACGCGCGAGTGCGGTCGATCACCGATGCCCTCGCCGAGCCGGGCGTGAGCCGCCTATGTCTGCGCGGCCTGCCGGGATCGGCTCCGGCAATGCTGTTCGCACGTCTGCCCCGTCGCGGCACACCCTGGCTCATCGTGGCCGATGACGCCGATGCGGCCGGATACATGTACCACGACCTCTGCCAGATTTGCGGCGACGAGCGTCAGGCCGCCATATTCCCCAGCGGCTACAAACGCCATATCAAATACGGCCAGCCCGACCCGCCGGCACAGATACTGCGCACCGAGACCCTCGATGCCATCCGCAACTCCGGCGAACTGCGCTGGATCGTCACCTCCCCGGAGGCCCTGGCGGAGAAAGTGCCCCTCGACGACCAGCTCGACCGCCTGACCCTTACCCTCAAAAGCGGTAAAAGCTGCGATATGGGCGCGCTCCTCAAGCGCCTGCGCGAACTCGGTTTCCGCGAAACCGACTATGTGTACGAACCGGGCCAGTTTGCCCGCAGAGGCTCGATTCTCGACGTTTTCTCATACTCCAACGAGTATCCCTACCGCCTCGACTTTTTCGACGATGAAATCGACTCCATACGCGTGTTCAACGTAGAGACGCAGCTGTCGCTCGAACGTGTGGAGTCGGTCACGCTGATTCCGCTTGGAGCCGCCGAGACCTCGGGAGGCACCTCGCTTGTGGAGTTTCTTGCAGCCATGAGGAAGCCGGGCGGAAAAAAGGGGAAAGGAGAGATGCCGGTCATACTCAGCCGCTCGCCGCGTGAGGTGGTGAGCCGCGTGAGGGGAATAGCGTCAGAAAGTTTCTCGCAATCGGCCCTTATAGCCGATGAAGGGGATCCCGACGCAATGCGCAATATCGTGGATCCAGATGCCTTCGCGGCGGCATTCGACGCCTGCAAGACAGTGGATTACGGCTACGCCGCGCATCCCGCCATATCCTCACCCGATGATCCCGCCACACGCACCATCGACTTCGACTGCTCACTGCAGTCGCTCTATCACAAGAACTTCAACATAATCTCCGAATCCTTCACGCGTCTGCTCTCCGAGGGATACCGCATCTTCATACTCTCCGACTCAGCGCTGCAGACCGACCGCCTGCGCGACATATTCGCCGAGCGGGGCGACCGTATCTCGTTCACCCCGGTAGGGCGCACGATTCACGAGGGATTCGCCGACAATCAGTTGAAAATCTGCTACTTCACCGACCATCAGATTTTCGACCGCTTCCACAAATACTCCCTCCGATCCGACAAGGCACGCAGCGGCAAACTCGCCCTCAGCCTCAAGGAACTCAATCAGATCGAGGCCGGCGACTACATAGTGCATGTAGACCACGGCATAGGGCGCTTCGGCGGTCTGATAAAGACCTCGGTCAACGGCCGGCCACAGGAGATGATAAAACTGCTCTACCAGAACGACGATATCATTCTGGTGAGCATCCACGCCCTCCACAAGCTCTCGAAATACCGTGGCAAAGAGGGGGTGCCCCCGAAAATCTCGCGCCTCGGCACCGGCGCCTGGCAGCGCATCAAGGAGCGCACCAAGCAGAAGATGAAGGATATGGCACGCGACCTTATCCGCCTCTATGCCGCCCGGCGCGAGGAGCAGGGGTTCGCCTACTCCCCCGACAGCTATCTGCAGCATGAACTGGAGGCCTCGTTCATCTACGAGGATACCCCCGACCAGCTCAAGGCCACGGCCGACATCAAGGCCGACATGGAGTCGCCGCGCCCGATGGACCGCCTCGTATGCGGCGACGTGGGATTCGGAAAGACCGAAATAGCGGTGCGCGCCGCCTTCAAGGCCGCCTGCGATTCGAAGCAGACGGCTGTGCTCGTGCCCACCACGGTGTTAGCCATGCAGCATTACCACACATTCGCCGAGCGCCTCAAGGACCTCCCCGTAAGGGTGGAATTCCTCTCGCGCGCCCGTAAGCCGAAGGATGTGAAGCAGATTCTGACCGACCTCGAGGAGGGTAAGATCGACATCATCATCGGCACCCATAAGCTGATAGGAAAATCGGTGAAATTCCATGATCTGGGGCTGCTCGTGGTCGACGAGGAGCAGAAATTCGGCGTGGCCGTAAAGGAGCGCCTCAAGCAACTGAAGGTCAATGTGGATACGCTCACCATGAGCGCCACCCCGATACCGCGCACCCTGCAGTTCTCGCTCATGGGAGCCCGCGACCTCTCCTCGCTCAACACCCCTCCGGCCAACCGTCAGCCGATACTGACCACCGTCAGCGGATTCGACGACGATGTGGTGGCCGAAGCCGTCAACTTCGAACTCAGCCGCAACGGCCAGATATTCTTCATATCCAACCGTATCAACGACCTCATCGACATCGAGGCCCGGCTGAAGCGGCTCGTGCCGGGAGTGCGCGTGGTCATAGCCCACGGGCAGATGCCCCCCGAGCAACTGGAGAAAGCCATAATCGACTTTGCGGCACATGATTACGACGTGCTGCTCTCCACCACCATTGTGGAGAACGGCATCGACATGCCCAACGTCAACACCATCATAATCAACAACGCCCATCACTTCGGCCTCAGCGAACTGCATCAGCTGCGTGGCCGCGTGGGGCGCAGCAGCCGCAAGGCTTTCTGCTATATGCTCGTGCCTCCCGGGATGCCGCTCACACCCGTGGCGCGGCGCCGCCTGCAGGCCATAGAGTCATTCTCCGATCTTGGGAGCGGCATACATATAGCCATGCAGGACCTCGACATACGCGGCGCCGGAAATCTGCTCGGCGCCGAGCAGAGCGGATTCATCGCCGACCTCGGATACGAGGCCTACCAGAAGATACTGAAAGAGGCCGTCACCGAACTGCGCACGCAGGAATTTGCCGACTCATTCGCCGACATGACACGCGACGGAGAGCAGGAATTCGTGTCGGACTGCGTGATAGAATCCGATCTCGAACTGCGTCTGCCCCCCGAATATGTGCCGCAGGAGAGCGAGCGCATACTGCTCTATCAGCAGCTCGACAATATGGAGCGTCCGGAGGACGTGAAGGTGTTTGCGGAGCGTCTGAAGGACCGTTTCGGTGCCATACCGTCCACAACGGAAGAGCTGATCAAGGTAGTGCCGCTCCGCATGGAGGCGCGCCGCCTCGGCATAGAGCGGCTCACCCTCAAGGGGGGCCGGATGTATCTCTTCTTTGTAGGCGACGACAACAAGGCCTACTATCAGAGTCCGGCCTTCGGCAAAGTGCTGGCCTACATGCAGAAAGATCCGGCCAATACGCGTCTGCGCGATCAGAGCGGCAAGCGCTCGATGGTAGTGGAGCGGGTGGCCACCGTAAGCCGGGCTCTCGAGATCCTGCAGACAATGCGGGATCTGCGCCCGATTTAACCCGCAAAATCGAGATAATTCCGATAAATCCCGGTAAATCGCGAGCATCCCGATAGATCACGATAAATCGCGAGCATCCCGATAAATCCTAATCCAAACCACGATACTATGAAAAAGATCATCCTTACAGCCGCCCTGCTGGCCTCGACCCTCCCAATCTGGAGTGCAGCGCGCTACTCCGAGCTGCCTGCACCACTCGACGGCAGCATGAGCCTCTACGACTTCAATGCCACAGAACCTTCGGCACTCCCCGACTCGCTCACGGCTGTGCACATCGACTATGTGGCACGCCACGGCGCCCGCTATCTCACATCCGAATCGAAGCTCAAGAGCTGCGAGAAGGCCCTTCAGACGGCGCGTGAGCGCGGTTCGCTCACCCAAAAGGGGAAAGACTTCATGAAGCTCCTTGAGAGCGTCAGAAGCAATACGGGCGGGCAATGGGGATTGCTGTCGGATATAGGAAAGGAGCAGGAATGGCGTCTTGGCCGGGAGATGGCACGGATGTTTCCGACGGTATTCAGCCGCGATGAGGCAGCCCGGAAAAATGGCTCCGCCACCGGCTACGATGCCGGGACTTCGGTGGAATCGGTGGCATCATACGTGCCCCGTGTGGTGCAGACGATGGATATATTCACCGTAGCTATCGCCGATGAATACCCCGGTATCGACACGCAGAGTGCCTCCGGACATGCCTACGACCGGCTGACGCGCTTCTTCGTGACCGACAAGGCTTATGATGCCTGGCGCAAGAGCGGAGCATGGAAGAGCGTATACGATGATTTTGTGGCCCGCCATATTTCCACAGCCCCTGCCCTGCGCCTTGTGGGAAATCACAGCGGACTGAGCGACAATGAATTGCGTAAGCTGACATACGACATCTACAAGGTGCTCCAGGGTATGCGTGCCGCTTCGCTTCCCGCTCCTACGGATGAATGGATGAGTGAGGCGGAATACCGTGCCTGCTGGGAGGCCACGAATCTTGAGAAGTATTTCCAGTATAGCATCTCTCCCCTTTCGGAACTTCCGGCGGAGGGTGCGAAGTCGCTGCTGTACAGACTGTTGGGTAATTCGGTGGATTTCAGCGACGATGCCTTGGGGCGCGGACTGACGGGAGTGTTCGGTCATGCGGAGACACTTCTCCCCTTCTTTTCGCTGCTTGGTGTGGGGAATCCGGCTGCCCCGGTGAGTGATTACGATGCGCTTGCCTCGCAATGGAGCGATGCCGAACTGACACCGCTCGGCGCCAATATCGCGGTAGTGTATGCCGTATCCGCAAGCGGACGCAAATACGCGTCGATGCGCCTTAACGGGCGGAATGTGCCCCCGATTGCGGGCCGGTCGGACCTTGTGGTGCCTCTTGCCGACCTCCAGGATTACTGGCTTAAGCGTCTGGGTATCTGACTCTGACAGTCTGGTCGGGCTGCCGGGTCTGATAAGATGGCAGGGGCAATCAGGCGGTATAGGCGGTATAGGGCATATGATCCGTATAGGGCATATAGGGCATATAGGCTTGATGAGCCATATGGTGCGGATAGAGTGTTATCCCTTGTCGGTCAGGGTGTTGCGGGCGTTGCGGAGTAGTCCGGCGAGTTTGCTGCGTTTTATCGGAGAGCCTTTGAAGATGCGGCTGAACTCCGGCTGCGTCATGGTGGCGGCTTCGGCACCGGTAAGTGATAGCAGACCCCCGATGGGTTGAAACTCAGTGATTTCTGTGGCAGGCGTATGCCGGTTGAGCGGGCATACGCGCTGGCATATGTCGCATCCGAAGAGTGTGCGGCGTCCGGAGGGTGTCTGCATGGCGGCCGTGCCGGTGGCATCCCATTCCCCTTTATGTTCGATAGTAAGGTAACTGAGGCAGCGGCGTGCATCGACGCATCCGTCCGACTGAAGTGCTCCTGCCGGGCACGCACGTCGGCAGGCTCCGCAGTGCGTGCATTGCAATGGAGAGTCGCCTCTCCCCTCTTCTCCACTCGATACCGGCGCACAATCATCTCCATGTGAGCGAATTAGATCAATCGGCAGAGTGGTCAGAATCTCCGCAAGCAGCACGTATGTACCGTATCCGGGCACGGCGATCAGTCCGTTGTCGGCACGTCGGCCAATACCGCATTCCTCAGCCCAGTAGCGCTCGAATATTGGCGCCGAGTCGATACAGATACGGTACTCCCCTCCCAGCAAGGCTGCCATTTCCGTGACGGCTCCGGATATACGGCTTCGCAGCACGTCATGGTAATCAAATCCGTAGGCAAAGCGTGCGATCTGCGGCAGCGCGGCATCCCGCGCCACAGCGGGATTATAATTGAAAGCCAACGAGATGATGGAGCGCGCACCCTCCAGCAGCAATTCCGGTCGTTCTCTGATTTCCAGATGATTGGCCATGTAAGCCATCCCGGCATTATGGCCGGCGGCGAGCCATCGGGATAGCGTTGCCGTGTCACGCAGGGGTGCATGATGCAGCTCCGCGCAACCGGAGGCTATCGCTCCGGTCGCGCGGGTCAGAATATCGGATATCTCACTGTCAAGTCTCATTACACTTAATTTTCAGGACAGACCCAAGCCTCCCGTCAACGCCAGACACAATTGCGGGCGCCTGTTCATTTCCGTCCGAAATCGGCCGGAATCTCGCCCCATCTCGGGGTATCCCACTTCATGATGCGGCTGCGGTAGGAATGGGTGTTGAGCCACTGCATGGCGCGTCGGAGAAGCGTGAAAAGCTGCTGATTTTCAGGCATCTCGGTGAGGGTGGTCTTGATCTTGCGGTTTCTTACCCAGGCCATGCCGGATACGGAATCCGAATATATCGGATGGCATACCCCCATCTTATCCTGGAGGGCCAGGGCATGGACTATGGCCAGAAACTCGCCGAGATTATTCGTGCCCCCCTGCAGCGGCCCGATGCGGAAGAGTTCGCGCCCCGACATAAGCTCGACCCCACGGTATTCCACCGGCCCCGGATTCTTCGAACAGGCGGCGTCCACGGCCCAGGCATTGAGGTCGACTTCCGGATTATCGAAATAATTCTGCGTCGCACCGGCCGTAGAGCGGTGTGCGCCGGCGGCATCAAGCAGATTCGCCAGATCAGAACCGGCCTCCCGGCTGTATCCGTCGCGATATGCCTTGGCGGCGGCCGCAGATGTGGCAAACGACTTGTATTTTGCGTTAGGGAAATTCTTGATTTGCTCCTGACAGTCGTCCCATGTATCGTAGACGCCGGGATTATGGCCTGCCCAGACTACATAGTACTTGCTCATGACAGTTCCTCACGCAGCGGATAGAAATTGCGGAGATGCTCAAACTGCGGATAGTCGAGGCGCATCACGTGATCGTCGGTATTGATGTCGTAGCTTTCGCGTATGGATCCCTCTGAGAGGCTTTCAGACGGCGTGTAAGGGGCTGCGAGGTCGCTGAGGGAGAGTATGACGCCAAACTGCTCTTCGAGGGCTGTAAGGACGGCTCTTGTGGCGCGTTCCTTACCCTGGCGCGAATATCCTGCGATATGGAAAGTGGCGATATCGGCGATGGCGAGTGTCTCGGTGGAGATGGAGGGTTCGTTCTCCCAGGTATCGAGCACGATTTTCAGCTCCTTTTCGGCGCGCACATCCCTGAGGGCCTCCTCATCGACCACACCGCCACGGGCGGCATTAATCAGTATGGCTCCCGGACGCAGGGCGTCGAGCTGGCGGCGTCCGCAGAGATGCAGGGTAGAGGTATACCCCGGTATATCCTTTTTAATCAGGGGAGTATGGAATGTCACGGCATCGGCGCGGGCCATCAGTTCATCAAGAGGGAGATACTCTTCATCGGTCAGTCCGCGTGCGGCTCTCGGGGGGTCGCTCACGATGACGCGGAATCCGAGGCGGCGTCCCCAGTCGACCACAATCGAACCGATATTTCCTTTGCCCACCACACCGATCACAGGAGCCTGGTCCTCAGGAGTTTCCGCTGTGGGAAAGGGGAGACCTGCCTCAATCAGCGCCCGATAGACATACTGCGCCACTGCAGGCGCGTTGCATCCCGGGGCGTTATACCATCGGATACCGTTGTCGTCGCACCAGAAAGTGTCGATATGGTCGGTGCCGATAGTGGCCGTAGCCACCAGTTTTACCGGCGTCCCTTCGAGCAGAGAGGCATCGCAGCGGGTACGGGTGCGCACCAGCAGCCCCTCGGCGTCGCGGAGGTCGGATTTCGCAATCTCTTCACCGGGCATGAACCGGCAGTCAAAATGAGTTTCAAGTCTACCTTCGAGGAAAGGGATGGCATCGTCGATGATGAGTTTTGGTTTCATGATGTGAAAATTCAGAAAATGAGAGTGAGTGAGAGTACTGCGGCATATGCCATAATGCACCCCTGGATAATCCAGAATACCCAGATGGGGCGCGGCAGATTCCAAAGAGTAAACAGGTTGGCAAACTGGAGTCCGACCCAAAGGGCGAAGATACCCAGATAGGCGGGCATGTTCATTGTATCGAACATCATGGCCACCGTAGCGGTGATACCGAATACGTTGACCACATTATTGCACGCCCGGATTCTTGAATTGCCGGCATACAGTTTGATTCCGTTATAAAGCGAGAGGAGGAGGCCGATAGCGAAGAGCACTCCCGTGCCGGTGATCGTGGGCACCATTTCGGGGTCAATCCCGCATGTGAAGATCGAGCAGACACCGGGGATGTGGAAGTCATCGGGGCCGATTATGCCGAATCCTGCGAGCACCCAGTATGGGGCTACAAGTCCGAACACCATGGCCATCAGCTCCTTTGGACGCAGGGCCTTCATGATCAGCGCCCCGGCAATCACCGCGAAAAGGAACGGTATGAAAGCCTGCTGCACCGTAGAGCCGACCGAGATGCAGGTGGAGATAAAGAAAATGCTGCGGGTGGCGTTGCGGCTGCGGTAGGCACTGAAGAGGGCCACGAGTATTGCCAGCATCGCGGGCAGGAGGAGGAGATTGGCCGTGAGATGTCCGCTCACTGTGATATTGCAGCATGTCAGCGGCAGATAGAACAGCGCCCAGAACGGCAGCGATGACTTGAGCAGGGAGAAATGCTTATTGATGAGGAACACGGCAGGCGCCGAAAGCCCGATCACGGCCACATTGATGATTTCGCCACATAAAGGGTTGATGCTCCATAGATTAGGCGAGGGGAGCACCAGACCGAAATCAGTAGCTGCGGCAGGGTCGGGTTTCAGGATAAGGAAGGCAGCCACACACATTATCGCGCTCATAAGCGCGACAGTGAGCATGGCGGCCGGAGTGATCAGTCGGGTGTTCATCAATCAGGGATATTGGATTAATCCTCCTCCTCGGCTTCGGAGGCACGTTTCTTCCAGGGTTTGCGTGAGCGCATCTTGACATTGGAGGAGAAGGTGATGTATTCCTCCCCCAGACGCGGGCCGCGGTCGGAGATGACGCGGGTTTCACCACGCTTGGGCTTATCGAATTTGCGGTCGTCGCGGCGCTTGAATTCACGGCGGTCGTCGGAGCGGCGGTCGGAGCGGCGCTTGAAGTCGCGGCGGTCATCGGAGCGGCGGTCGTCGCGGCGCTTGAAATCGCGGCGGTCGTCGGAGCGGCGGTCGTCGCGACGCTTGAAGTCGCGGCTGTCGGATCCGTTGGATTTCATTGTCTTGCGGTCGTCGCGGCTCTCGGTCTGGCGCCCTGAGCGCCGCTCGGAAGAGTTGCGGAAGGGTTTTGTCTCAGCCTCCCATTCGGCATCCGATTTACGCACCTTTGCGGGGCGTGTGTTGCGGTTGAAATCAGTGTTGCGCACCGATCCGCCCTGTGCGCGGAAATCGCTGTATGCGCCGTCGAAAAGCACATATTCCCTCAGCGAGCATTCCAGGGCGCCGTTGAGGATAGGGAATTTCACAGAGGGGCGCAGACCGATGGCGGTGAAATGCTCGTCGCGGTATCCCAGAATCCAGGCATGCCACCCCTGGAAATGCTTCTTAAGCGTCTCGCCGAGCTGACGGTAGAGAGTCTCCATATCGGCCGGGCGCAGGCGTTCGCCGTAGGGGGGATTGGTTATAAGGATTCCGCCGTTGCGCTCGTTCTCATCCCACTCCTGCATCGGGCGGCACACGAGCGATATGTTGGAGTCAAGGCGGGCGGCCTTGATGTTCTTGCGGGCGATGGCTACGGCGTTGGGATCGATGTCGCCGCCAAGGATCTCGCATGTGATGTCGCGCTCGGCGGAGTCATCGTTGTAGATTGACTCAAACAGTTCGGCATCGAAATCAGGCCATTTTTCGAAAGCGAATCCCTCGCGGTAAATGCCCGGGTTGATGTTGCCGGCAATAAGGGCGGCCTCTATGAGGAAAGTGCCGGATCCGCACATTGGGTCGGCGAAGTCGCATTCACCGTGCCATCCGGTCTTCATGATGATGCCGGCCGCGAGCACTTCATTGATCGGAGCCTCGGTCTGCTCCACACGGTATCCGCGACGCGAGAGGGGCTCACCGCTTGAGTCGAGCGAGATGGTGACGCGGTCTTCCTGGATATGCACGTTAAGCTGCAGGTCGGCGCCGGAGAGGCGTATCGAAGGGCGTCGGCCACACATGTCGTTGAAGTGGTCGGCTATGGCATCCTTCACGCGATAGGCCGCATACTTGGAGTGAGTGAACAGGGCACTGTTGACGGTGGCATCGATAGCGAAAGTGGAATCGACCGTCATGTACTCCTCCCACTTCATGTCGCGCACGAAGTCATAAAGCTCATCCGGATCGACGGCATTGAACTTCACGATAGGCTTAAGCACCCTCAGGGCCGTGCGGCAGCAGAGGTTGGCTTTGTAGAGGAGTTCGAGGTCGCCCTCGAAAGCCACCATTCTCACACCGGTCTCAACGTTCTGCGCGCCGAGCGCGATGAGTTCGTCGCGTAGCACATCCTCGAGACCCTGAAAGGTCTTGGCCACCATCTGAAATGTATTTTCCATCTCGTATAGGGTTGTAAAAGAAATATCTGCCCGAAGTCGGGACTTATTAGAAAATTATTCTTAAGGGTTGATTTTAAGCGTGTTGTCGATAGGAGAGGGGTCGCTTAAGGCCTTGAGCGCCGGATGTGTGCGCTCAAGGTGTGGGCGCGGCCGGGATTCCGGATTCTCAGAGCGGGCTCAGAAGGAGATTTTCATGGAGCCGTCGGAGGAGTCGGGATTCTGTGGAGTCTGGGGAGAGCTGCCACCGTAGGATCCTTGATTCCGGTTGCGGTCGGGTTTTCCCATCTTGGCGATTTCCTCGTTAAACTTCGGATCGCGGTTGTAGGTGGGAGTGCGCTCGAGCAGAGTGATGATTTCATGATCGTCAAACTGTGATGGGAGCAGCACTGCATATTTGATTTTTGCGGCATCGCGGCTCTGCTTGGTGAGTTTCTCCTCGCCGTAGATTTCCTTGAGCCGGTTTTTCGACTCCTCGGTGCCGGTGTTGGATTTCGGATCGTGCTGAGCGGCGCTGCCACCGAACGTGATGGTGCCCTTCTCATCGTTGACGCCGGCCTGGTTGGCCTCACGCAGCGTCACGTCGAATCCGGAAGCGAGGATCGTCACCTTCACGTCGTTGCCCATCTCCGGGTCGTCGGCGATACCCCATTTCACATCGATGCTTGAGGGGAGGTTGGCCGTAAACTGGCGGATTTCATGAATTTCGTTGGCCGTAAGCGGCTTTTCGGCCTCACGCGAGCAGACGAACTTGAAGAGCAGTCGCTTCGAGGTGTTGATATCATGGGTCTTCAGCAGCGGGGAGTGCAGGGCGTTGTGTATTGCGTCAGAGATGCGGTGCTCACCGGTGCCGACGGCGGTGGATATGATGGCGGTGCCGGAATCCTTGAGGATAGTCTTCACGTCCTGGAAATCGACATTGATATAGCATTCCTGCGAAATGATTTCCGAGATTGATCGGGCGGCATTGGCCAGGGTATCGTCGGCGCGTTCGAATGCATTGAAGAAGTTGAGGTCCTTATAGAGGTCGATAAGGTTCTCGTTGTTGATTACGAGCAGCGCGTCGACATGCTTTTTCATTTCATCCGCACCGTCGAGCGCCTTCAGGATTTTCTTTTCCCCTTCGAACAGGAACGGCACTGTGACGATGCCGATGGTGAGCATACCGGCCTCTTTGGCGAGTCGGGCCACGACGGGTCCGGCGCCGGTGCCGGTGCCGCCTCCCATACCTGCGGTTACGAATACCATCTCCGTATGGTCGTCGAATAGCTTCCGGATTTCATCGGCGCTTGCCTCGGCGCATTGGGCGCCGATTTCAGGCTTGTTGCCGGCTCCACGCCCCTTGGTGATTTCCGGGCCGAGGATGAGCTTCACGGGCACCGGCGACTTGCGCAGGGCCTGGATGTCGGTATTACAGACCACGAAATTGACATTCGGTATATCCTGACGGAACATGTAGTTAACGGCGTTGCCGCCCCCGCCGCCTACACCGATGACCTTGATGATGTCCTGGTTGGACTCCTCGACATACATTGAGGTGTCGTTGATATTGAAATTGTCGTCCATAATGGTTCAGTGGTATGTGTGTGTAGGTGAGGAATTATTCAAACAGCGACTGGTCATCGTCGTTGTCCGGATCGGAGAATAATTTGGCAGTGAATGATCTGAGTCGCGAGCCGAGGGAGTTGGGATTGGATCTGCGCTTGCGCTGATGCTCCTGTATCCGGGGTTCGGCTTCGGGCTCGTTGGCGGTGCCGGTGGCGGGCATCTCCTGCTGTCGCGGCATTTCGAGGCATTGCTCGTTGGTGAGAGTCGCCCCGACGTAGAGTATGCTGCCGACCTGCGCGATTTCGATGCTTTGCCCCTTCATGTCGTCGATTACCACATAAGAGGGGAGTCGCCCGGTCTTTACGGGCATTCCGAGCTGCCGTGAGATGAGGTCGGTCATGCCGTTGAGGTGAGTTGCTCCGCCGATGCAGATCACACCTCCGGGGAGGTCTTTTTCCTTCATCTGGGCGTAGGCGATCTGCTCGGTGATGTTGGCCACGATTTCCTCCGAACGGGCCACGGTGAGGTTGATCACATCGGCCACCTTTATTCCGTTGAGATTGAGGGTAGAGGGGTTGTCGGGGGCGATGGCGCTCCCGGAGGTGATTTTAATCTCCTCGGCCCGCTCTTCGAGCAGCGATAGCGACTGCAGGTCGCGTGTGATGTGTCGGCCTCCGAATGGGAGGGTGGCCAGATAGCAGAGAGCCTTGTGCCGGTAGATGGACACCGTTGTGGTCTCGGCTCCCATATCCACCATCATGCATCCGAGGGCCTTTTCCTGATCGGTGAGTATCAGATGGCCTGTGGCCAGGGAAGTCACGACGAATCCGAGGGCATCGATGCCGAGTTTATCCTTTATGACGCGGGTTATGTTGCGTTTTAGTTCGGGGCGGCATACGATGATGTCGTATTCGGCCGTGATTTCATTGCCGGTGGTGCCTTTGGGGGTTGTGGTCTCGATTTTCCCTACGCGGTATTTTCTCGGCACGGCATCCACTACCTCAAGCGTATTGTCGATAGCCGAAGCCAGAGCTTCCGATCGCAGCCGGGAGAGGATCTCATCGGTGATTTCAGATTCATCGGGGAGATTGAGCCTTACGGCTGTGGGTATGCTTCGGAGCGAGCGGCCGGAAAGGCCTACGAACACGCTGCGGATCTTACGCGGACTTACTGCCGGCTTACGTTCGAGGCGTTCGAGCACGCGGGCGAGCCTGGTGGAAGTCTCCTCCAGATTCTGGATAATGCCGTAGCGCACGCTGTCGGAGCTTTTTTCCTGCTCCACGGCGATAATGTCGACCTGTCCGTTGGAATGGACGCGGCCCACAGCGCCAATAATTTTCGAACTGCTGATCTCGATTGCAGCTATGTATCTTTCTTCACTCATTGTCATGTAGGGGAGTTGAGAGGTTGATGATAATTCAGAGGAGAGGTCGGGTCTTATCCCGGGGCGCTGACAGAGGCCGAGTCGGCGACAGAATTGCCCCTCCGGGCCTGTCGTGTCTGCTCTGGAGCCATACCCTCGGTGGGCAATGTGGCCTCCTCGGGGTCTTCTTCCTCGAAGAAGGTCTCGATGGGGTAGAGAGGAGTCTTATTGCGTCGTGTAGCCACAATCTGGCCCTTGAATTTGACCGAGATTGTGTCATATTCGTTCCATCCCTTGTAGGGGATTATGTTGTGGTAGGCCGTGAGGATCATGCGGCGTTTCTCATCGAGGCGCGTGGTGTCGCCGAGATTGATGACGTGGCCGGCCACGCGGGGGATGAGCATTATGTTGTTGGCATCGGGCACCTCGTACATTGCCACCAGTCGGCTCAGCACCGGGTCATGCTGCACGAACCTCACCACCGGGAGCACCGACTGCGGGGGCATTTCGGCAGAGAAGTGTCCGCTTACGATCGGCACATCGGCATAGAATTCGGCGTTGGAGTTGATGCGCTTGCCATCCTTGTTGACGTAGTATGAGCTGTTGCCGTCGAATACCCGAATCTCCGGAATCATCGGAGTGATTCTGACATTGAGCACACCTGCCGTAGAAAGGAAACAACTTACGTTCTCGAAATTGTTCAGACGCATCAGATAGTTTTCGATATCCAGCGTATTGATTGAGGAGAGGCGAGCCCCCACGATTTTACGCGGATACTTCATCAGCTCGTTCTTTACCCCTTTTACGGTAATGGTATCCGACAGCCCTTTGTCGCCCATAGCCACAATGACACCCTTGCAGGAGTTGCGTTCGGCCTCGGCGCGCGCCCACACCCATATGCATCCCACGTATCCGAGGAGGATTACGAGGATGACCCATCTCAATATGTTCTTAAGCGTAGGACTCATCAGTCAAAAAAAGAGGAAAGCCGCATACTACTTTTGCAGCAGGATTTCCTTGATGTCGGGGAGCATCCGGTCGATATCGGCGGCGCCCAGCGTCATCAATATTTCAAAATTACTAATTTTTATGAGATTCAGCAAATCTTTTCGCTCACAATACGTTTTATCGGCACACTTTACATCATTGAGTATAAGATTTGAATCTATACCGGGTATGGGGAGCTCGCGTGCGGGGTATATTTCAGGCATTATCACCCGGTCGGCCTCGGATAGGGCGCTGGCGAAATCGGGGGCAAAGTCGCGGGTGCGTGTGTAGAGATGCGGCTGGAAGATGACGGCTATCTTCCGGCCCGGATACAGCTTCCTTACCGAGCGGATTGAGGCGCGCACTTCGTTGGGGGAGTGGGCATAATCGTCGATAAGGATCGGATGTCCGTCGGATCCGTCCATATGGATTTCGAATCTGCGTCGGGCTCCCTTGAAGTCGGCCAGCCCCTCTTTGACCGCCTTGTGGGATGCTCCGGCCAGGATTGCGGCTGCGGCTGCGGCCACGGCGTTGGAGATGTTGATTTCCACCGGCACCCCGAGCGATATGCCGGGGATGCGGAGCCCTTCCGGCCCGACGAGGGTAAACGTCAGGGTCCCCTCGCCGTAGGTTATGTCGTCGGCATGCCAGTCGCCCTCCGATTCGCCGGAGTAGGTGAATATCCTCACTCCCGGGCGCACGTCGGGGCGCATCTTAAGGCCGGTGTGCATGAGCAGGTATCCCCCGGAGCGGATTAGGGATGTGAATTTGGTGAAGGCCTGGAGATATGAGGCCTCGTCGCCGTAGATGTCAAGGTGGTCGGGGTCGCAGGAGGTGATTACGCCGATCCAGGGAGAAAGCTGATGGAAGGAGCGGTCGTACTCATCGGCTTCGATTACGGCCAGATCCGAGGCATCGGAGAGCACGAGGTTGGAGCCTGTGTTGCGCAGTATTCCTCCAAGGAAGGCGTTGCATCCCTCGGGGGTGTGGCGCAGTATGTTGGCTGTCATGGAGCAGGTAGTGGTCTTGCCATGCGATCCGGCGATGCAGATCCCCCTTGAGTGCAGGGTGATGATGCCCAGCAGGCGGGCTCGCTTGATTACCTCAAACCCGTTGTTGCGGAAGTAGGAGAGTATGCGGTTGTCGTCGGCTACGGCAGGGGTATACACTACCAGAGTGTCGGCCGGATTGCGGAAGTCCTGAGGTATGAGGGCTTCATCATCGTCGAATATGATGTGGGCTCCTTCATCGGCGAGTGCCGAAGTGAGGGGGGTGGAGGTGCGGTCGTAGCCTGCGATGCGTGCGCCTTTGCTGAGGAAATACCTCACCAGATTTGCCATGCCGATTCCACCGGCTCCTATGAAGTATATTTTGCCCGGGATTTCACCCCGGAGCAGTTTGTGGTCAAGTTCAGTCATCATTGTCAGTTAGCCACGTTATCATTGGGCATTTAATATTTTAACAATTTCATCGACAATTTTCTCATCGCTTTCCGTAAGGGCGAGTGCCGATATGTTGCGGCTCATTTCGGCGAGCCGCCCGCAGTCGGAGCAGAGGCTGAGCATTTCTGATACCAGCCGGGCCGAAGCCTCGGCATCGGGTATCAGGATTGCGGCTCCACGTGATTCAAGGGCTCGGGCGTTCTTGGTCTGATGATCCTCGGCCACATTGGGAGAGGGGACGAGTATTACGGGTTTGGCCAGGGCTTCCAGCTCTGAAATGGATCCTGCGCCTGCACGCGACACCACGAGGTCGGCTGCGGCATAAGCGGCGGCCATATCGGAGATGAACGGGGCCACTACCACCCCTTTGAGTCCTTTGGCAGCTTCAAGCGCCCTGGGATGGAATGCCTTTCCGGTCTGCCATATCACCTGGCATCCGGCGTCGGTAAGGCGCCGGATCCCTTCCGCCATGCTGAGGTTGATGGTCAGGGCTCCGAGGCTTCCGCCGACCACGAGGATCGTGCGCGGTTCGGGTGCCAGCCCGAACCGTGCGCGGGCTTCCGCGCGGTCAAACGAGTTGTCGAGCAGATCCTTGCGTATCGGGTTGCCGGTGAGCACGATTTTATCGGCCGGGAAGAATCGCTCCATCCCTTCGTAGGCCACACATATGCGGCGGGCCTTGCGGGCCAGGAGCTTGTTGGTGACTCCGGCATAGGAGTTCTGTTCCTGTATCAGTGTGGGCACACCGCGCCGCTGGGCTGCCTTGAGCGTGGGGCCGGAGCAGTAGCCTCCGACGCCGATGGCGATGTCGGGGCGGAACTCATCGACTATGTCGCGGGCCATGCCAAGGCTTTTGCGCAGGCGCAGGAGCACGCCGAAGTTCTTCAGCGGATTCCGGCGGTCGAATCCGGCCACCGGGAGCCCCTTGATGGGGTATCCGGCAGCGGGGACACGTTCCATTTCCATACGGTCGTCGGCACCCACGAAGAGTATCTCCGTGTCAAGGCGGCGGCGCAGGGCGTTGGCGATGGAGAGAGCCGGGAAGATGTGGCCGCCGGTGCCACCTCCGGATATGAGGATTCTGTATTTCTTTTTCATCTTGGGTCAGATTTTACGTGGCGGGGAGGCTCGGCAGGAGTAGAACGGAGATCCTGTCGGGCTCCCCGGGCGATCGGTCTTATTCCTGATTTGCGTAATTGGCGGCCTGCATGTCTTCGGGCAGGGCGTCGAGTTCATCCTGATTGGCTTTCTTGTCGGAGCCTGTGACGGCAAACCGGCTTACGGAGAGCATTATCCCGATAGCCATCGACATCACCACTATCGACGTTCCGCCCTTTGAGATGAAGGGCAACGGCTGTCCGCTGACGGGGAACACTCCCGTGACAATGGCCATATGCACCAGAGCCTGGAACACGATCAGCACCGCGCACCCCATGATCAGGAAAGCCGGGAAAGCCCGGTTGCATTTGTAGGCCAGCGATCCGGCCCGGGCCAGCAGCAGCAGGTAGAACATGATTAGCAGCACTCCTCCGAAGAATCCGGTATCCTCCACGACGATGGAATAGATATAGTCGGAGAAAGCCAGCGGCAGGCGTGCGTTCTCGCGCGAGTTGCCGGGTCCCTGTCCAAAAACTCCGCCATTGGCCTGGGCCATCTTTGCGAATACCACCTGACGGTTGAAGTCGTCGATCGGGTCGGAGGGATTGACTCCGGCGAAGTGTCGCTTGATGCGTCCTATCTGGGTTTCCTGGCGTCCGATACCGGAGCTCTGTTCGGTGGGTATGCCTCCGTTGCCAGCGGCACTGTCGAATTCAGTTGAAGAGCCTCCGGCATACTTCACTACACCCAGCAGCAAAGCCGCCGCGGCATACACGGCCCCTACGGCGAGGAGCTTTTTCCACTGGATACCGCCGATCAGGAACATACAGATGCTCACACCCATCATCAGGATCGTATTGGTCAGACCGTTGATCCACAGGATTCCGGCAAATACCACCACGATTACAGCCACCTTCACCACGGCCAGGGTCGACACCCCGCCCGGGCGCTGGTTTTTGCCGAGAATCGTGGCAAGCCATATCACGATCGTGAGCTTCACGATTTCCGGAGGCTGGATAGTGAATCCCGCAATCTTGATGGCACGCTGTGCTCCGTTGATTTCCGCACCGAACATGGTGGAGAATACGAGCAGCCCGAGCGATAGAATGGCCAGGGTGGAGGCGAAGCGTGAGAAATATCCGAAGTGAATGTTCTGGATCCAGATGACAAGAGCCAGCCCGATGCCGAGGAAAATGCAATGGCGAATCAGAGGCTCATAGACATTGCTTCCGCGCACTTCGGCCGAAGAGGCGCTGAAAAGCTCGATGATCGAGATGAAAAGCAGGGCCACGTATATACCCCAGATGAAACGGTCGGCCTTAGGGCGTTCGCGGGGTTCATCTTTGGCGGAGTCGGCCTTTGCGGCACGTCGTCGGCGTGCGGTGGCAGGTGCCGGGTCGACGGGGATTCCGTCCACGGTCTCGCGTATGAGGATATTGTCGGAATTTGACATTTTCAGAAGGATGATGTATTGTGACGTTGAATCGGAGGCATGATTGTCAGAGGGCGGCTACGGCATCCTTGAAGCGGCGTCCGCGGTCTTCGTAGCTTGTGAAGAGGTCGAAGCTTGCGCAGCATGGAGAGAGCAGTACGGTGTCGCCCGGAGCGCTGAGTCGGCGGCAGGCTTCGATCGCTTCCTGCAGCGAATGGCAGTCGGCGATTTCAGGCACTACGCCGCCGAAGAATCCGAGCAGCTTGCTATTGTCGGCCCCCATGCATACGATGGCCTTTACCTTGTCTTTTACAAGAGGGAGTATCTCGGAGTAGTCGTTGCCTTTATCCTTGCCGCCGAGTATGAGCACTGTCGGAGAGGTCATGCTTTCGAGGGCATACCAAGTGGAGTTGACGTTGGTGGCCTTGGAGTCATTGATGTAGCGCACTCCGTCGACTTCACGCACGAACTCCAGACGATGTTCCACGGCCTCGAAATCGGCCAGGGCGCGGCATGTGACTTCGGGTGATATGTGCAGGGCAGATGCCGACAGCCCGGCGGCCATGGAGTTGTAGAGGTTATGCAGTCCGGGCAGCGAGAGTGCCTGACGCGGCATTTCCCAGGATTCGCCCGGCGTCTGGAAACGGAGTGAGCCGTCTTCGGTCCATGCGGCGGCCCCCTCAGCCGGCGTCTCGCTGAAGGGGAGCATGCGTGCATGGCAGCGGATCTGCTCCACCTGGCGGCTTACAATCGGGTCGCCGAGCCAGTAGATGAAGAAGTCGTCGTCGGTCTGGTTGCGCAGGATACGGAACTTGGCTGCCGTGTAGAGCTCCATGCTGTGGTCGTAGCGGTCCATGTGGTCGGGGGTGATGTTGAGTATCACGGCCACATGCGCCTTGAAGTCATACATGTTTTCAAGCTGGAAGCTCGACAGCTCGATTACGTAATATTCGTGAGGCTCCTCGGCCACCTGCAGGGCGAGGCTTCGCCCCACGTTGCCGGCCATCCCGACATCGAGTCCGGCTTCACGCAGTATGTGGTAGGTGAGCATCGTGGTGGTGGTCTTGCCGTTGGAGCCGGTGATGCAGATCATCTTCGAGTCGGTGAAATATCCGGCGAATTCGATTTCCGATACTATGGGGGTGCCCTGTGCGGCGAGGCGCTTTACGAGCGGGGTCGTGGGGGGTATGCCGGGGCTTTTGACCACCATGTCGGCCTTGAGTATCACATCTTCCGTATGGCCGCCTTCCTCGAAGGGTATGCCGCGGGCCGTAAGTATATCGCGGTATTTGGCCGGGATTTTGCCCGAGTCGCTTACGAGCACGCCTATGCCGCGGCTCATGGCAAGAATTGCGGCTCCTACGCCGCTTTCGCCGGCACCGAGCACGGCGATATGTCGGATTTTATCAATATCAGTCATTTTCATCGAATCTTAAGTGTTACGAATGTCAGCACGGCGAGCAGGATTCCCACGATCCAGAAGCGTATCACGATGCGTGATTCGGGAATAGGCATTTTGGGGAATTTCAGCAGCACGTGCGATCCCTGGGGCGCTTCTTTCTGGAAGTGATGGTGCAGGGGGGTCATCTTGAAGATGCGCCGTCCCTCGCCGTATTTGCGTTTGGTGGCCTTGAAATAGCTTACCTGGAGCACCACCGATACGTCTTCAAGGAAGAAAATCAGGCACAGCAGGGGGATAAGCAGCTCCTTGCGTATCAGGATTGCGAATACCGCTATGACTCCGCCCAGCATCAGCGAGCCCGTGTCGCCCATGAATACCTGTGCCGGAGGCGCATTATACCAGAGGAATCCCACCAGCGCTCCGATAAATGCGGCCGCGTATACCACGAGTTCCTCCGAGCCCGGGATATACATGATGTTGAGGTATCCGGAATATATCACGTTGCCTCCGAGATATGCCATAATGAGCAGCGCTATGCCGATTATGGCGGATGTGCCGGCGCAGAGTCCGTCGAGGCCGTCGGTGAGGTTGGCCCCGTTGCTCACTGCGGTGACCACCACGATTACCATCACCACGAATACGATCCAGCCGAGAGTCTGGGCCGCTTCCGGGTTATCGATCCAGTCGGTGAGCCATTCGTAGTTGAAGTTATGGTTCTTGACGAAAGGGATTGTGGTCTGCGGGGTCTTCTGATATACCGGGGAGTGCACTACTTCAGTCTGCTGGCGCTCAAGATTCATCACTTCGGTATTCTCGCTCATCACGATCTGCGGCGACAGCCACATGGTGATTCCCACGAGCAGCCCGAGGCCGACCTGTCCGGTGACCTTGTATTTCCCTTTCAGGCCGTCCTTGTTGTGGAACTTTATCTTGCGGTAGTCGTCGAGAAATCCTATTGAGCCCATCCATACCGTGGCTATGAGCATGAGGATCATGTAGACGTTGGAGAGGTTGCCCACCAGCAGGCAAGGTACCAGGATGGATAAAATGATTATGATGCCTCCCATAGTAGGGGTGCCTCGTTTTTCCATCTGTCCGGCGAGACCGAGGTCGCGTATTTCCTCACCGATCTGCATGCGTTGCAGTCGGCGGATTACCCTTTGGCCGAAAATCATGGCCAGCAGCAGGGCGAGGGCAAATGTGACTCCGGCCCGGAACGAAATGAAATCCATCAGATGGATTCCGGGGAAGTCGGAGGATTCGAGATAACGTTGTACAATCGAATAAAACATTTTTGAGTCGTATCAGATTGCGGCGCCAGCAGCCGTCGGTATCTTCAGGGCGTCAGGTGATGCCTGAGGGATGCGTGTGTGGGATGTGCGGTCGCCGTATGAGAATTGGTCAATCCGGAGGGAGGATCCGGCGGCGCCATGCAGAGGCGCCGCCGGGGGCCGGAGAGAGGTGTGGGGGGTGGGTCAGGAGAGTTCGGCGAGGGCTGCCGTCACCTGTTCGCGGTCGTCGAAATGATGCCGCACTCCGGCCACTTCCTGGTATGGTTCGTGCCCTTTGCCGGCCACAAGCACCACCGATCCCGGCTTGGCGGCCTGGATTGCGGCGCGTATCGCCTCATGGCGGTCGGTGATGCAGATGGTGTGGCGCATTTCAGCCGGGGAGAGCCCTTCCTTCATCTGACGGATGATTTCCTCGGGCTCTTCGTCGCGTGGATTGTCGGAGGTGAGCACGAGATGGTCGGATCGCATTGCGGCCTCGTGGGCCATCATGGGGCGTTTGCCGTGGTCGCGGTTGCCGCCGCATCCCACGACAGTGGTGATTTCACCTCCGGCACCCACAATCTCGCGGATAGTGTCGAGCACATTGATGAGGGCATCCGGCGTGTGGGCATAGTCCACGATAGCGGTCACCCCCGAAGCCGAGCGGAAAGTCTGGAAGCGACCGGCTACGGGCACGAGCCGCGACATGTTGACGAGCACTTCTTCCGGATCGAATCCCGTGAGGATGGCTGCGCCGTATACGGCTGTAAGGTTGTAGGCGTTGAATTTACCTGTAAACTGCACTTCCACCTCGTGCGAGTTAAGCATCAGCAGTGTGCCGTCGAGCCGAGTCTCCACGATACGGCCGCGGAAGTCGGCATCAGTGCGCAGGGAGTAGGTGTATTTGCGTGCGCGAGTGTTCTGAATCATGTATGCTCCGGCCTTGTCGTCGGCGTTGACCAACGCGAAGGCATCGGCCGGGAGCATGTCGAAGAATGATTTCTTGGCGTTCATGTAGTTCTCGACGGTGTGGTGATAGTCGAGATGGTCGCGGGTGAGGTTGGAGAATATGCCTCCGGCGAAGTGTAGCCCGGCGATGCGGTGCTGTGCGGCGGCATGGGATGATACTTCCATGAATGCGTAGTCGCAACCGGCCTCTACCATGCGGGCCAGCAGAGAGTTGAGCGACAGCGGGTCGGGGGTGGTGTGTGTGGCGGGCACTGCGGTAGTGTCGATATAGTTGCATACCGTCGACAGCAGGCCTGCCTTGTACCCCTCGAGCCGGGCCATTTCGTAGAGCAGTGTGGCAGTGGTGGTCTTGCCGTTGGTGCCGGTGACGCCCACGAGTTTTAGCTTGCGCGAGGGGTTGCCGTACCATTCGGCGGCCAGGCGTCCGAGCGCGTCGGCCGAGTCGGCCACGCGGATATATGTGATGCCCTGGGCGAGCGAAGCCGGGAGCTCTTCGCATACGATGGCTCCTACATGGGCCGATGCCACTACGGGTATGTATTTATGACCGTCGGTGGTGACACCGCGCACTGCCACAAACATCGAGTCGCGACCCACTTTGCGGGAGTCGCTTTCGAGCGAGAGGATATTCTTGTCGGTGTCGCCGATGATTTCAATCGGTTTGACCGCACCGAGAAGATTCTTGAGCTTAATCATATCGTTGCTGAGTATATGGTTTTCGTTATCAGTGGGATAGGGTGGGAGAGAGGCTGTGTCGGGATGCGCGGGGTCTAAACTTTCAGGAACAGCGTCACGACAGTCCCCTTGTTAAGGGCGGCTCCCGGTGGGATTGATTGCGATACGACCCGGCCTGCGCCCCGTATTCTTACGTTGACCCCCTGTTGCTCGAGGATGCGTATTGCCGAAGGGGCGTCATAACCCATGACGTTAGGCATTGCCTTAACGGCGATGTTATGTCCCGGGTTCTCGGTCTTTATTGTTTTTGCACCGGATGCACCGAGCGCTTTTCCTAAAGAAGCGGCACCTCCTTTTGTGGAAGCGGCCACGATGGGGGTGTCGTCGAGGCGGCTGCCGGTGAAGGTGGATGCATTGTCGAGCATTCCGCGAGAGTACATTTTGAGGGCCATGTTCTTCACGACCTGTCCGGAAGTGCGGTTGGCGCTTGTGCCGCTTGGGGCGAGGATCAGGGCGATGCAGGAGTATTTCGGATTGTCGTATGGGAAGAATCCTGCGAAGGCGTATCTGCGCCGGGATATGTCGTAGCCGCCGCCATGCTCATGTACGGGGTAAGCGGTGCCGGTCTTTCCGGCAATCATGACTCTTTCGTCGCGCACGGCGCGTGCAGTGCCGTGGTCGCCCCATACGGGTTCGCGCAGACAGATCTTAACCTTTTCGGCCGTCTCCGGCGAGCATATCTGCTCGCGGATATAGTCGATTTTCAGCACCGAGTCCACCCCTTCGCCGATAAGGCGTTTCATGAGATGTGGGCGCACGAGGCGTCCGCCGTTGGCTATGGCATTGTAGTATGCCAGTGTGTATAGGGGCGGGATGGTGGTGTTGTATCCGTAGGCCTGTCGGGCGAGGTCGAGATGCCGGGAAGTCATGGTGATGTTGTTGCCCCGGGCGTCCTGAGCGGTAAGCCGTCTTACCCTGGGAGTCTCCTCTGCGGCGATGCCGGAGTGCATCGGCTCGAAGAAACCGATTTTCTCAAGGCGGTCATAGAATCGGGCCGGATCGTTGGCGTATCCCCTGAATATGACACGTGCGATTCCGGTGTTTGACGACATCTCGATTACCTGTTTCATGGATTTCACGGTCGGTGCGTGAGGGTCGGATGTGCGCTGGAATGTCGAGCAGTCCACTACATCGTTGACACTCTTCACCAGCCCGTCTTCAAATGCGATCATCAGCGAGATTGGCTTCATGACGGATCCGGGTTCGAATCCGCGTACAGCCCTGTTGAGGGCTTCGCCGTATTCGCCGTTGATGTTTTCGAGATTTGCGATTGCCTTGATTTCTCCGGTGGCCACTTCCATCAGTATCGCGGTGCCCCATTCGGCGTTGGCATCCATACAGACTCTGAGCAGCTGCTCTTCGAGCATGTCCTGGAGGTCGATGTCGATGGTGGTCTGCACGTTGAGTCCGCGTTGAGTGGGTCGTGTCACCCAGTTGCTGACTCCGGAAGTGAGGGTCACTTTCTTGGCATACCCCTCTTTGCCGTAGAGCAGGGAGTCGAGGTCTTTCTCAAGGCCCGAATAGCCGTGGAACTCGCCGTGGATATTCTCGTTGACGCGTCCGATGCTTCGGTATGCCATCCGTCCATACGGGTAGATTCTGACGTTGCGCTCTTCGACGTATACGGGGTTGCGGAATCCTCGCCCCTTGAAGTCGCGCAGGTATGGGAAGGCCTTGATGCGCTCGAAGTCCTGTAGCGTGCCCCCTTTGATGAATCTCAGGGCTCTGGGACGTCGGTCGGGCGCTTTTTCGAATTCACGTTTGAGGCGTGTGTGCCAGGAGTATTTCTTGATTGTGTCTGGGTGTCGGCCCATCAGGTTGGGTATGCGCGGATAGTATCTGTCGAGCGAGTCGGCCAGTGAGTCGATCTGGGCCCATATGAGTTTGCGTCGCTGCACCTTGTTGTGTCGCAGGTCGACCTTCACGTCGTATACCTTGAGGTTGCAGGCGAGTATATTGCCGTTGTTGGCAAGTATGTCGCCGCGTTCCGGCTTGAGGGTATCGATGCGTGAGAAGTCTTTTTTTGCGCGCGCGTTCCATTCCGGAGCCTCGATGACAGTGGTCGTGAAGAGACGGCTCACCACTACGGCTGCGAAAAGCAGGAATCCGAATGTGATGATACCGTATCGGAATAGTATCGTTGATTTGTTGTTTTTATTTTTAGCGGCTGCCATGATGGCTTTCAGATTGAAAGGGGGATGTAAGGGATTGGGGGACCGGTGATCAGGACTCAGGCGTGCAATCCGGGATAGACTTACAGGTATCCGGAGATGCGCGTCGCGGAGCCCTATTTCACGAGTTCCACCTCGTAGGGGGGCTGCTCCTGGAATACGAGTCCGAGCCCCCGGTCGATTACGAGCCGGTGCATTTCAGTCTCTCTGACGAGCGACATGTATGCGGCCTGTTCGCGGAGCTTGTCGGATTGGGCGAGTTCGAGTTTGTGGGAGAGGTTCTTTATTTCCGACATTTTGGTCTTCGTCTTGTATCGGAGTCCGATAAGCGAAAGCACGGCCACGAGCATCAGGATCAGTATCCAGGCGTTGTGAGTGAAGAACTCAAGCGAAAGCGACTGGCCATAGCGAAGGTCCTTGAGCCATTTTCGGTGCAATGGCACGTTCTTGGCTTTTTGGGCGTTATTCTTGGCTTTCGGCTTAGGGTTGGCGTTCTTGCGCGTGGGTTTGGTTTTTGCTGCCATAGCGTGGGGTAGATGGGGTGGGAGAGATGATTATTTCAGGGCGGCCACACGCAGTTTTGCACTTCGGGCACGTGGATTAGCCTCTATTTCCTGCGCCGACGGCACGATTGGCGACCTTGTGATAAGCCGCCAGGGGGTGTTGACGTTGCCGAAGAAGTCTTTTTCGATTTCCCCATCAATGTTGCCGGATTTCATGAGGGATTTCACCATCCGGTCTTCGAGGGAATGGTAGGTTATGACAGCGAGCCGTCCTCCCGGGCGTAGCACGCGGGCGGCGTTGCGCAGGAAGTCGACCAGAGCGTCCGTCTCATGGTTGACGGCGATGCGCAGGGCCTGGAATACCTGGGCGAGGTCTTTCTTTTCGTTGCGGGGGTTGAGCAGCGGGCGTACGGTGTCGGCGAGCTGCGATGTGGTGAGTATCGGAGCCGATGCTCTGGCCTTGAGTATCGCTCTTGCGATTCGTGCCGGATTCGGCAGGTCGGAGCCAAGGCGCAGTGTGGAGGTGAGCTCCTGTTCGGAAAGGGAGTTGAGCAGGTCGGCCGCAGTGCGTCCGCCCCCCCGGTTCATCCTCATGTCGAGAGGGGCGTCGGCGCGGAATGAAAAGCCGCGTTCGGCATCGTCGAAGTGATGGAATGATACTCCGAGGTCGGCGAGTATTCCGTCGGCTTTGTCGATGCCGTGAAATCTCAGGAAGTTGGGGATGTAACGAAAGTTGGAGCGTACGAATGTAAACCGTTCGTCGGGGAGTGCGTTGGCGATTGCATCGAGATCCTGGTCGAATCCAAGCAGGCGTCCGTCGGGTCCGAGCCGTTCAAGGATCCCGCGGGAGTGGCCGCCTCCTCCGAATGTTGCGTCGATGTATATTCCTCCGGGATGTATGTCAAGGGCGTCAATGGCCTCTGTGAACAGAGCCGGCGTATGGTAGGGGATATGTTGAGTCGTATTGTCTTCCATTGGATGTGAGTCTTGAAGCGATTGGCTTCGCGGGGCCTCTGAAAGGGTGTTGCGGAGTGGTGTCGCTATCAAAGTGTAAAGTTAGTGAAAAATGACGACTTATCACGCAAAGAACGGTTGATTTTTTCAAAAAAAGTTTTATTCACACGCGTGCGCAATCTAACTAACCGCGTGTGCGCGGTATTGATGTGTGCAATCGCCGATGATGGGGCTGTGTGCTGATTTTAGAATCTTTTATATTCTCGTGCAGATGCCGTGAATGCTGACAGATTGGATTCTCAAGTGGTTGGGGAAAGCTGTATGTGTGGTCAACGGATTGAATATCAGTGGATAATGTGGCTGAGTGAGCGGTGGAGTGCGGAGTGCGTTTGAGGCGTTACGGAGAGGGTGTGCGGCGAGAGGAAGGGCGGAGATGGCGGTGGGCGGGTGTGGAACGCTCCCGGTCGGTGTGAAACGTTGCGGAGGTGTCAGGTTGATAT
>CAMWRH010000024.1 GCA_947176605.1 uncultured Porphyromonadaceae bacterium | reverse complement strand
GGGGGAGGGGATAAAAAGGGGGAAGGATGACCGCGAGGGTCATCCTTCCCGAAAGTATTGTCATATTCCGGCTCCGCTGATGGGAGCTGAGAGGAATATTGGGGTCTGATTTATTTTACAACAGCCTTAGTAGCTTTGCCATCCTTAACGACTACATAGATGCCGTTTTCGGGGTTGGCTACGCGTACACCCTGGAGGTTGAAGTACTGAGCCTCGCCGTTGCTTACAGCTACAGTGTTGACACCTACGTTCTCAGCGAAGTCGGGTACATAGTCGGCATCGTTAGAGAAAGCAACATAGTTGCCGTCGAGAGTGAACCAGCATACGCCGTTGCACGCCTCTTCGAGAGTCATGTTGGTGTTGCTGCCGTTGAAGATTTCAGTCTCTACCTCAAGGAATACTTCTGCATCCTCGCCTGCACCGAAGTTGTACTTCGCCCAGCTGTCGTCGGCGATTTTGAAAGTCTCGCCCAGAGCGATGGCCTGGTCTTCGCCGAAGACAAACTTGAATACGTTGTCGCTAACCTGCTCGAACTCCCAGCCTTCGATGTTGTCCCAGCCGTTCATGTCGCCACGGAGATAGAGAGTGATTCCTGCGGGGGGAGGAGTAGTGGTAGTCATTGTGATAGTAGCGTAGTCGCCAGTCACTACGACTTTCCAGTCGCCAGTCCAGGGGCACATGATGTTGGCGTCGCCGGCTTCGAGGTCTACGGCTACACCCTGGTCTTCGGGATATACGCAAGTGAGTGCGTTGCCGTTGAACTCATCCCATACGGCAGCACCTGTCTCTGCGTCGTAAGTGCCTTTTACAGTAGAGATTTTGAAAGAGGAAAGACCAGCTACTTCGAGCTCGAAGTTGTTGTCTACGATTGCGAACTCTGCGGGGTTAGCGGGATCCCACTGTGCGGGGAGACCACCTTCTTCTGCAGCGGCGCTTGCGCCGGTCATGTAAAGAGCCTGTGCGTTGGCTGATACAGCCACGAGAGCTGCGGCTGCGAAAGCGTAAAATTTCTTCATTAGAAAAGATTTTATGGTTAAACTGTAATTATTTATTCAGTTAAGGAGTTTTCAAGGGTTGGGGTGAATGGAGGTCAGCTTCATTCATTTTGTGTGAGCCCGAAAACGCTGCAAATTTAGTGATTAAAATTTAATTCAGCAAACTTTTCAAAATTAATTTCAAAAAAAAATCCGACGGGGCAGGTAATGTGAATTGACAATAAAATGACGACCCCGGGCAGAGAGCCTGTCCGGGGTCGAAGTATTGAGGGTGAATGCGGATTATTTCTTGACCAGAGTCACAGTGTAGGGTTTAGCAGAGAAGTCGACAGTCACGTCATACTTGCCGGCCTCGCAGGGGAGGTTGCTGCCCTTGTAGTATACGTTGTATACCTTGTTGCCCATAGTGTTCTCTACAGCCTCGCCGCCGAAGTCGATATCCCAGGCGCCGTTGCAGTTGAGTTTGAACTCAGTGCCGATCTGAATGTCGGTGCCGGTCCATGTGCGGAGGTCCTTCGAGGGAGTGAGCTGGGGTGCAGTCTCAAGATCCCAGTCGGGGTCGCCGATTACGGAGATCGAAGTGATGCCGCTGATGCTGTAAGTCTGCTGTACGAGGTTGACATCGCAGTAGTAGAGGATGTTGCCCTTGTAGGGAGCAGAGAGCTTGGAGCCGGCAGCAGTAGTCATCGAGCCGCTCTGGTTGAGAGAGTCGTCGCTTACTTCGGGCTCTACGTCGGGGTTCTCATAGAAGATCACGCCGGTCTTGTCGGGCTGAGTGTAGAGAGTCCACTGGCGGTTGATGGCCGTAACACCGGTGTAGTTGATATAGTTGTCGGTGTAGAGGCACATAGTGTTCTCGATCTTCACAGAGCCTGAGAGGGGATAGAGCATCTCGAATGCGTAGCTCAGGGTGTAGGAGTCCTGCTCCATGTTGATGGTCAGGAATACGGCGCCGTTGATGGGGATAAGGCCTGCACCGTAAGAAGTGCCGAGCTTACCGCTGAGATTGTCGTCGGAGCCGAGGCAGCCGAAGAGACCCTCTGTAGAGTTGGCAGTGATGGCCGACTGAGGAGCGATCATGAAGTAATAGTCAGAACCCTCGGCAACGTCGAATTTCAGGGCGAATTCCGGATTGTCGTAAGCCGATACACCTTCGCCGGCAGTATTGTTCATCTTCATGGCGGCAGCCAGGTTGGGTGTGCCGGAAGCGCTGCAGGGCACTACATAGTAGGCGTTCTCGATTACCTTTTCGGCATTGAGGGTCTGCACGGTGAGGGTCTCGTCGCCGTAAGTGGCATCGACACCGCCGAGGCGCATACGTGTTGTGCCGAGCACAGCGTAAGCGGCAAAGCGCACGGGCACCTGATAGATACCCGGCTCGCGGGTCATCATGGCCTGGATCGCACCGTTGAAGATGTCGGGGTTGACGGTCACGTCATGCTCGTTCTCGATTATCGTAGCGATAGTGGTATACTTAGAGAACGCTGCGTCGGCGCCTACCTGCATGTCGATCTCCAGCGAGTATTCATTGCCGGGGAAGTCGATGAGCTCATCGATAGTGGCCACAGTGGGGAAAATGTTGGCCTCATTTGCAGCCACGAGGTTGATGTCCTGGTCGGCGGGAGTGAGCACCAGACCCGAGTTCTGGAAGTATCCGTCGGGCTCGGGGTTGGTCTGGCCGGGAGGATTGGGGAGGTCGTAGTTCTCGCAAGCCACCAGTCCGAGGGTCAGAGCCAGAGCTGATAAGAATTTTATAGTTTTCATGAAATGATTTGCTGTTGATTAGTTGGTGGGTCTCCGGAGGGGTCGCGGAGACACATCTCCGGAGACACACGATTCATATCAATTGAATTCAGGATCGCGTCCTACGAATGTCACTTCGTGCTGACCTTCCTTAACCCAGATCTTGAGGTTGGGCTGGTCAACGACGATAGTCACTGCAGTGGGCACCTCTACGAATACACCCCAGTTGCCGAGACCCGGAGTCACGATGTCGCCGGAGAATCCGGACTCCCACTTGTCGGTGATGTTGAGACAGTAGAAGTCAGCCTCGTTGGAGCCGAGCGAAGCGTCGGCTACCCAGCCGAGGAGCTCGGTGAAGAAGCGGAACTGAGCGCAGGCGTCGGGGTTGCCGGCGTTGAAGTTCTCCATCGAGGAATCCTTCGGAGTGAGGTTGAATGTGCCGACATAGAGCTTCTCGCCGATCATGTCTTCGGGCTCGAAGAGGGCGAAGTTCTCCTTATATATGTCGTAGTTGCCGATAGCGGGCGAGAGGAAGGCGTTGGCCAGTCCGGTCTCGATGTTGGAGATGTCGCCGCAGATGTAGATCCAAGCCGGAGTCTTCTCTGCATAGTTGATCATCACCTTATTGTAGGATACGGCGTTGGAGCTTACGATGCGCGAGCCCTCGATGCCGGGGATCTCACATACACCCTTGAAGTAGCATACGAACTCCTGGTTGCCCAGATTGCGGTCAGCGAAGTCTTCGGCGTCTTTCACGTCGAGGAGCTTATTGACAGCCACACCCAGCTCGAAAGTCTTGATCGACATCTGAGCCGAAGTGGGAGTAGTGTTCTCCAGGGCGAGCCATTCCTCTTCGGGAGCATCCTTGTCGAGCGATACGAGCGCCGAGTAGTTGCATACAGCGGCGTAGCCGTAGTCGGGCTGCGAGCAGAAGAGATTGAATGTCTCTGTGTCGGTCATCTCGGAGGCGGTGCGGAATGCCTGGTCCTTAAGAGCCGGCTCATTGATAGTGAATGTTGTGGGAGCGTGGTATTTGGGATCCTCCTCCTGCTTGCAGGAAGTGAAAGAGAGAGCCACGGCGACCAAAGCCCCTATGATTGCGAATTTTTTCATTTTTTTCAGTCAGCTTTTAGTTAAGATTAATAACCGGTAGTCTGCTCGAAGTTGGAGGCGCTGATTACGCGCGAGGGGATGGGGTAGAGCTTGGTGTACTCTGCGAGGTTGGTACCGTTCTGGATACCGCCCTTCCATTCCCAGGTATAGCCGGTGCACCACTGGTTCCAGCGGATGAGGTCGGTGCGGCGCACATTCTCCTGATAGAGCTCGCGGCAGCGCTCGTCGCGCAGATCCTGCATCGAGAGTGAAGTCCATGCGTGAGAGTCATCGCCGGGGGCGTCGCCATAGGCGCGGGCACGGATATAGTTGACATACTGGAGAGCCTCAGCCTGCGAGCCGCCGCCACCCTGAAGGATAGCCTCGGCAGCAGTCAGATAGATTTCGGCCAGACGGATCACAGCGTAGTCGCCGCCTACCATTGCGGTCGGGTCGGGGCTTGCGGCTGTGTCGATAGTGCCGTCCTCATTGTAAGCCCAGTTGGTATACTTGGGAGTGATGTAACCGTTGTTACCCCAGTCGTCGCCGACGAGCGATACATTCTCCACGCTGAAGCCGTGGGCGGCAGTCTGCCAGTTGGCTGTACGGAGGTCGTCGCTCTGAGTCATTGTCACGTCGTTCCAGTCGAACTTGCGGACAAACGACTTGCGGGCCACCATACACTTCCAGCCGTCGCCGGCGTTGAACCACTGCTGCGAGATATAGCCCGTAGCCGAGGGGTCGAACGACCAGGGAGTGCCGTTGATTACCTCACTTACCTGCTTCATCCAGTCCTTGGTGTCGCCGCTGTTGTAAGTAGCGAGGGCTGCATCGTAGTCGGCCTGGTTGGCGTAGTACTTATAGATGATGCTTGTGCCGTCAGCCTGCTCCTCAACCACATTGTCGAGAGCCTGGTTGGTGGTGGGCTTGTACATTGTCACCTGCACGCCGTTGGTGCCGAGCCAGCCGGCGATAAGGAATGTAGCGCCCGACCATGAAGTGAGGTGCACCTTATCCTGGGCCAGAGTCCAGATGATTTCGGTAGCGTCGCCGCCGTTGCCGAGCACATACTTGTCGTTGTTGTAGCCGAACAGGGCGCCGTAGCTGCGTGCAAGGCCGTTGCCATAGTAACCGCCATGACCGAGACGGTCGATTACGGCTTTGGCGTGCTTGTAGCAGTTGGCATAGTCAGCCGTGCCGGAGAATACCTCTGCATTGAGGTAGATCTTGGCAAGAATCGACTCAGCTGCGTCGAGGCCTACATAGCCGTAGACGGGAGTAGCGTAAGTGGGATCGTCGGCATAAGCTGCCACCACCTTCTCAAGCTCACTGGTGACGCGGGCGTAAACCTCGGCGCGGGGGAGCTGCTGGGGCACGTCGCCCACAGCTACAGTCTCGTCCACGTAAGGGATCTTATCGTAGAAAGAGAGCATGTAGTAATAGCATGCCGCCCAGAGGGTCTTGGCCTGCAGGCGATAGTTTTCGGCCTGCTTGCGGTTCTCGTCAGTGATATTGAAAGTGCCGTTGTCGAGGCTCTGGATAAACTGGTTGCAGAGCGTGATGTTGATCATCAGACGCGAGTAGAAACCGTATACGCAGTCGAGCGTCGGTACTACCTGGCCATAGTTGAGGGTGCCGAACGAAGAGGGGTCCCACAGCCAGCAAGCCTCATCGGTGGGCATTTCCTCAGCGATGAAGAGCGCACGCTGGAAAGATGCCATACCGCCGTCGAAGCCCGACACGGGGCTGCTGCCGTTGGCGCCGTATGTGGAGAACTGGAGGAATATGTCGGCGAAGACACGGTCCATGTCATTGGACACGTTGGTGATTTCGCTGGGGTCGCGCGGCTCCAGGTCAAGGTCGCCCACGCAAGAGGAGAGACCCAGTGCGCTGGCCGCGATACCGACACTCAAGAAAATCTTATTGATTGCTTTCATATTGAAATCGATTCAGAAGGGATAAGGGTTAGAATGTAGCCACGATACCGAGAGAGGTAGTGATGGGACGCGGATACGGGTCGCTCTGGACACCACCGAAGTCCTCGGGATCGATACCGGAGAATGTAGTGATCACGAAGGGGTTCTGCACGGCTGCGAAGAGACGCAGGTTGAGGTTGCCGCCGATAAGGTTGCGGAAAGTGTAGCCCAGGGTGATGTTGTCGCAGCGCAGGAACGATGCGTTCTCCACGAAGTAGCTTGACAGCGGGAGCAGAGTGGCGCTGGCGGCATCCTTGAAGAGGAATGTGTCGGCCATCAGGTTGCCCAGCTGATACTGAGCGGCAGATACGTTGTAGATACGTGAGTTGGAGTACTTCAGGTCGTTGTACACGTAGTTGCCGAGGTTTGCACGCAGAGAGATGCCGAGGTCCCAGCCCTTCCATGAGAAGTTGTTGTTCCAGGTCATGGTCACCTTCGGATCCTTCGAGTGGTACATGATGAGGTCAGACTCGTTGATCACGCCGTCGGCGTTCTGGTCAACGTACTGGTTCTCGATCGGGTCGCCGTTAGAGTCATACACCTGCTCGTACACCATGAAAGTGTAGGCGGGCTGACCTACGATGTGCCATGCCAGACCTGCGCCGCCGTAGCCGGGCAGAGCGATAGCCTGTGTGCGGGAAGAAGTGCCGTCGCCCTGGAGCTCAGTGATCTTGTTCTTGTTCCAGCTTACGTTGAAGCTTGTGTTCCAAGTGAAGTCGGGAGTCACGATGGGCTTAGCGCCTACAGTCACCTCGACACCGATGTTCTCCATCGAGCCGATGTTGCGCCACTGATAGTTGGCAGTGTTGGCGGCAGCGGTGGGCACGTAAGAGAGCAGGTCGGTAGTCTTACGCAGATACCAGTCGGCGGCGAGAGTGATGCGGTTGTTGAGCACACCCATGTCGACACCCACGTTCCATGTAGTGGTAGTCTCCCACTTCAGGTCGGGGTTGTAGCTCTGCGGATAGAGGGGGTTGATCCAAGTGCCGGAGCCGTCGGGGGCGAGGTACTGGAAGCCGCTGCTGTAAGAGTCGATATAGATAGGCAGGTAGGGGAAGAACATACCTGCGAGGTCCTGCTGACCTGTTTCACCCCAACCGAGGCGGAGCTTGAACTCATTGAGCCAGCTGCTGCTGGGCTCCATGAACTTCATGTTGTTGATCTTCCAGCCGAGCGCAAGAGCGGGGAAGAGGCCCCAGCGGTTGCTCTTTGAGAAGCGTGAAGAGCCGTCGTCACGGAGAGTGAAAGTAAGCAGGTAGGTATCGTCGAAGATGTAGTTGATACGACCGAAGAACGATACGAGCTGGTTGATCTGCGCCCAGCGAGATTCGGGAGCGTCATTGTAGGGTTTGCCGAGGTGGTCGGCGGTAGCGGGATCCTGGATGAGGCTGTATACGCCGCCGGCGTAGATGGAAGCCCAGTCCTTATCGTAACCCAGAGTGTTGATCAGAGTCTGAGAGTGGCCCTGGTAGTCCATGCGCTGCCAGTCGTAACCGAGAGTCACGTCAAGGTTAGACTTGGCTGCCTCGAATTCCTTCTTATAGTTGATGAAGAAAGAGAGGTTGGTGTTGCGCTGGAGCTCATACCAGTCGTACTTTGTGCCTGCGCCGTCCTGATAGTTGTTGCGCCAAGCCATGATGGAGTTGGGTTCAACCACAGTGTTGGAGGTATTCTTTGATACCTGGTAACCCATGTTGAGGTTGAAGTGGAGCTCGGGGAGGCAGTGGAGCGAGTAGTCGATCTGGATGTTGCCGGTAGAGTTGAGGGTCTTGCCTACGGTCTTCTGGTCGTTGAGCAGCTGCACGGGGTTCTCGGAGCCGTTGGTCTCCGGGTCGCCGGTGGTGCGGAGGATGTTGAAGTAGCCGTTGTACATCTGGGGCATCGAGGGGTCCGACATAGCGTAAGTCTTGTATACGGGGTATACGGGAGCCAGACCTACGGCGTTGCCGATTACGCCTGCGGCGTTGCCGGTGCGCACGTAAGAGCCCTGAGCGTTAAGGCTGATGGTCAGGTGGTTCTCAAGGAACGAGGGGTTCAGGTTGAAGCCTACGGTAGTACGCTGCATCGACGAGGTCTTGATGATACCCTGGTTGTCGGTGTAAGAAGCGTTGACGCGGTAGGGGAGGAATCCTGCTGTGCCGCCTACGCTCAGCGAGTAGTCCTGTGAGAAAGCAGTGCGGAGCACTTCCTTCTGCCAGTTGGTGTCATAGAGGTTGTTGGCAGTACCGGGCTCAGCCACAGTGTTGGGCAGCGGGTTCTCATAGAGGAACTGCTTTGCGCGGTCGTTGCCGTACTCCTCGATGATGCCTACATACTCCGAAGAGTTCATCATCTTCAGGGTCTTGCGGGCATTGTTGACGTGGAAGTTGGCTGCGAAGTTGACCTGCGGGCGACCGCTCTGGCCCTTCTTCGTAGTGATGATGATCACACCGTTGGATGCACGCGAACCGTAGATGGCGGTAGCCGAAGCGTCCTTAAGGATAGTCATCGACTCGATGTTCTGCGGGTTAAGCATCGTCAGGGCGTTGGTGCCGCCGGCGTTGTCCTGGTTGCTCTGGGGCACGCCGTCGATCACGATCAGCGGGTTGTTGGAAGCCGACAGAGAGGAGCCGCCACGGATACGGATGTTGGCGTTGCCGGTGGGGTCACCGCCCGAAGTGGTAACGACCACACCGGGGCTTGCGCCGACCAGGAGGTCCTGAGCCGAAGTAGAGATACCGGCGTCAACGTCGTCGGGAGTGATGACGGCCACCGAACCTGTAGCGTCCGCCTTCTTTACCGAACCGTAACCGATGACTACGGTTTCACCGAGAGTAGTAGCGTTCTCTTTCATCTCGATGTTGATGTGGGTGCGGCCGTTGACGTGAACGTCCATCGGGTCATAGCCCACATAGCTTACCACGAGCGTCGCGTTGGGGTCAACGTTCAGCTCGAAGTTGCCGTCGATGTCGGCGGCAGTACCGTTGGAGGTGCCTTTTTGCATGATTGTGGCGCCAATCAGCGGGTCGCCATACTCATCGATGACCGTACCTCGAACGGTAATCTTTTGAGCTAAAGCAGGAAACGCCAGGACCATCACCATAGCGACGGTGACCCAGAATTTCCGATTCAGATGAAAACTGTAGTTTTTCATGCAGGAATTAATTTAGTTCTACATTGTTAATTATTGTTGTTTATTCTCTCTCATAGGGTTAGTTCCGTTCCAGAAATCAGGCGATTACGGTGTCAGGCAGTCGCGGCGTCGAGGTAGCGCCACGTCAGCGGATGAGACTCCGCCGACACTAAGTATGGCCTCTGTCAGCGCACACAGCAAAGCCGGCCCGGTGCGCACTGTCCGCTTTGAAATGGGAGCGGGGGGCGCGTCGGGCTTGCCGGAAGTGGCTCCGGAGCCAGTGTGAGACGCAATCGGTCATCAAGGTAATGAGTTTTTCTGGTTGGGTTTGGGGTATATGAGTGTCGGGATGAAAAAGATTCTCCCGAAGAGCGGCTCTCTATCTCCCGGAGCAGGTGCCGATGGCCGTCGTGACCCGGCGCCCGGTCAAGGCGCTATGATGGCAGACTTGCATCAACTTGATGTAAATCAGTCATTTAGTAGAGATGCAGATGCTTCGCGTCTACATCCGATATGAAAGTCACTGCAAAAGTAACGTAAAAATCGAATTTCCCCAAATATTTCGGCAAGAATTTCGCTTTAATAATTGCAAAGCGCCTCCGGGAGGATGCAGTCACCCCCGTGGAGTATTGCGCTCCACGGGGGTGAAGATGAATCATTTACCAGTAGTAATCAGCCGTCGGCGTGCAAATGTGTCAGCGCCATGCGCCGCGTACGCGCCTTGTGATAGAGACGCAGTTGAGCAGTATCACGATTACGGTGAGCAGAAGCAGCAGCCCTGCGGTGCCCCATAGTCCTGACGGTGCGCCTCCCATGCCGCGCAGCGGCTGGAGATAATAGAGGCGCAGCAGCACGACTGCCACGAATGCGAGCGCTCCTGCCGCAAGGCTCATGATGGCCGTGATGCGCCAGTAGGGGCGAGCCACTGTGCGGATCTTATAGCCCAGCATCAGCAGCGAATGCAGCTGCCGGCGGTTCTTCTCCATCAGCAGCGACATGCTCAGCAGCAGTATCAGCACCGAAAGCACCGTAATCACACTTCCTATCGCCATGACGATGCCGCTCACCACCTTAAGCATATACGTGGCCGAGGCCGCCGACTTGTCGCCGGCCACTTCCCATCCCTTCTCCTTCAGATAGCGTGCTATCGCAGTATCGCCCGGTGAACTCACATCCACGATCAGGCGCGAGGGAGCCGGCTCGGTGCCTCCCGAGCCAAGGGTCTCATTCATCCGGCGCAGGAAATTTTCGGGTACCAGAATAGTATTGAACCGGTTGGAATACCCGGCCACATGCCCCGTCAGCCGCTCGCGTCGCGAGCCGTCCTCCGAAATCAGGTCAAGGCGCAGCGGTATGCCGCTGATGAGCGACTCCGACAGCTTCGGCAGCCCCGCCGAATTGGCGAATCCGAAGTTATAGAGAGCCAGATAATCCTTCGATATGATCAGCGGCACATCCGTATCCCCCTCCTGCCATGTGAAGGAGCCGTCGGCCACATCAAGAAACCCCTCCGGCACAGCCTCGAAGAACATCGCCGTGCTCATCGACCTTCCCCCCGCTCCCGGGGCGCCGTCGAGAGCCACAGCAGCATGCACTCCGAACGCCGCGCGCGAGAATGCTCCCACCCGCTTCACCCATGGCTGGTTGCGCAGATCGGCTATTTCAGCCTGAGAGAACTCCGCCGATGCACCGCCCAGAGTATGCGAGGCATCGATTATCTTATTGATGGCCAGATAGTCGGACTTCAGGAAAGAATCCTCGCGCTGCCATATCGAGCGGGCATCGAGATAGAACTGCAGCCCGGCGCCGATGATGGCCAGTCCGATGAGATTGCTCACCAGAAACCCTGCCAGACGTGTAGGCGAAGTGTTTTTGCGTAATAGCTTGAAGACAAGATCCATGATATCAGAGTCTTACGTTGATGGCTGAGTGCAGCAGAAGCGGGTTGCCCACACTTGTGGAGATTACCCCGGCACCCTGCCGGGTGGCTTCTTCGGCTATTATCTCGGCTGCGATGCGGTTGTTGGTGGAATCGAGATGGCTCACCGGCTCATCGAGCAGGATGAAATCAAACGGCATGCAGAGCGCCCGGATTATTGCCAGGCGCTGCTGCTGTCCGATCGACATGCGTCCGGCAGGCGTATCGCGCCGGGAGGCTATCCCCAGACGGTTGAGCCACTCATCGATACGTTCCTCGGGCACGTGCCCGGTGAGGTCGTTCTTAAGCCGGATGTTCTCGATGGCTGTAAGTTCGGGGAAGAGGTCGAGATCCTGTGGCAGATAAGCCAGATGGCGGCGGCGCAGCTGCTGCCAGTTGTCGGTATGCAGCTCGCGGGCATCGCGGTTGTTGAAGCGCAGAGTGCCCCGGTAGTCGCATCGGTTCCCGAAAATATAGGCCATAAGCGACGACTTGCCTCCGCCCGAAGGCGCCTCGATCAGATAATGCCTTCCCCGGTCAAACCGCAGATGAGTCATCCATACCTCAGAATGCGGTATCGACTCATTCACAAATACTTCCGGCAGCATGTCGTCAAGTTCGATGGCACGCAGACGGTAATCGTTGGGTGTCGGATTCACGGCAGAAGAATGTGTCGGAGATTACTTAATGACATACTTCACGTCCATGCGCAGGCTCCCGTTGGCAGGCTTAAGCGTGAGATAGAGGCATCCCTTCCCCTTGCCGTCGGCCAGAGGGGTGGCCGTGGCCACTCCGAGCCAGGCTCCGTCAAATGTCTTTGCCACGTCGGCCACCGGGGCTATCCCGTTGCCATAGGCGTCATTGCCGAAAGTAAACGTATTCCCCTCGATTTTAGCCTTACCCATCACGGCCTCAAGCGTCTGCAGCAGGGCAGCATTATTCTTGCCGTTGGTCTGGATTGTGCATTTGAACCCTGCCGACTCCACATCGCTCCCCTTCATATTGTCGAGCTCGGCCGAAGAGGCAATGGCCACAGTGCCGTCGAGCGACTCGATGGCCGAAGAGAAAGCCGGGGGGAGCTGCCCTCCGAAAGAAGAGCCAAGCTGCATGAGCTGCTTTACGAGCTTCTGCGACACAGCGACGGCCATAACACAGTTGGCATTGCCGCCGAAAGCTGAGATCAGTTTCGTGTCAAGCTGACTGACAGCCAGTTCGCAGTGAGCCGGTTTCATGTCTGCATCCAGTACGCTCACCGAAGTGGTCAGCCCCCCGTCAGAGATATTGGCGGCTCCCGTAAGATACTTCGGATTCTTAAAAGCCATATTCATCGCCATGCGGGCCAGAGTCAGATCGGAGAAAGAGAGACCGGCGCCGGTCCAGAGCGCGTCAAGAGTGGCCCATGAAGAGAAAGCGTCGGAGCTCTTGGCAAGAGTCTCCGCATATGCATTGCTGCGGAAGCTCGACGGCTCCGAAAGATTAGCAAACGTCTCGGCCGGAGTGGCATCCGTGTCGGGGAGCAGCAGCACCCGGCCATCGCGGATGGCCACCTGCTCCTTATGGCTCGTCTTTCCGGAAGTCTGCCACTCGCCGGGCCACAGCTTGTCGATGCCGGCGCGAAGCGCATCCTCATCGGCAATCAGAGCGTAAAGATAAGGGCGGCTCTTATAGAAAAACAGCACAGCCGAAGAGCATTCCACCCCCGATTCGGGCGAAAGGAGCCACTTGGCCACCTCCAGATCATGCCCCTTAAGATACTGCCCGGCCATCTTCTCCAGAGCATCAGCCTGCTGCACCTTGCCATCCTTGACCTTGCCGCCGCTTTGGCTTACAAGCACATCAAGATTGATCACACTCACCATGCCGGCATCTGCCGGGACAGTGGAAAGCAGTTGGAGCGAATCATCCTCATTCGACTTATCAGAGCATCCTGTCGCTATCAGGAGCAGCATCATCAGCGCCAGCCCCAGCGGGGTCAGAAGGCGCGACGGGCGGTGGAAATTGGTGTACATATTACAGATTTCAATAAAATGAACGGCCTATGCAGATGAAATTGGCCGATAATAACCACAAAATTAAAATAAATTCCTATCTTCGCAAAATTAAAGGAAAAAGAATTTAAAAAAACTTCGGTATCATCTCCGCCACCCTCCTGTGCCCGCAGAGGAGGGCAGAGCGATTTAAAGCGCCAACCATCAAAAACACAACCATATATGGACTTCATTTCGGAACGAATACAAAAACTGGCCGTATCGGCCACACTTGCCATGTCGCAGAAGAGCGCCGAACTCAAGGCGCAGGGAGTCGACGTAATCAACATGTCGGTCGGAGAGCCTGACTTCGACACCCCCGACCACATCAAGCAGGCCGCCAAAGAGGCCATCGACGCCAACTTCTCACGCTACACCGCCGTGGCCGGCTACCCCTCGCTGCGCAAAGCCATCTGCGAGAAGCTCGACCGCGAGAACGGCATCAGCTTCACCCCCGACCAGATCGTAGTGGGCAACGGCGCCAAGCAGGAGCTTTGCAACGCCCTCCTGGCCACCGTCAACCCCGGCGACGAGGTGATAATCCCCACACCGGCATGGGTAAGCTATGTAGAGATGGTCAAACTCGCCGAAGGGGTGACCGTAGAAATCCCCGCCGGCATAGAGAACAACTTCAAGATCACCCCCGCCCAGCTTGAAGCCGCCATCACCGACCGCACCCGCATGGTGATGCTCAACTCCCCCTCCAACCCCACCGGCTCCATCTACAGCCGCGAGGAGCTGCGCGGACTGGCCGAAGTGCTCGGACGCCATCCCGGTATCCTCATTCTGGCCGATGAGATCTACGAGCATATCAACTTTATCGACAAGGTGCACAGCATCTCCGAATTCGAGGAAGTGCGCGACCGCGTGATCATCGTCAACGGCGTATCGAAAGCCTACGCCATGACAGGATGGCGCATCGGCTATCTTGCCGCCCCGCTGCCGATAGCCAAGGCAGTGACCAAACTTCAAGGACAATATACCAGCGGAGCCTCCTCCATAGCCCAGAAAGCAGCCGAAGCAGCCTACACCGGCAGCCAGCAGTGCGTAGAGGATATGCGCCTCGCCTTCCAGCGCCGCCGCGACCTTATCGTAGGTCTGGCCTCCGAGATACCCGGATGGGAGGTCAACCGCCCCGACGGCGCCTTCTACCTCTTCCCCAAAGTCGACAGCTACATCGGCAAGACCCTCCCCGACGGACGCCGCATAGAGCGGGTAGCCGACTACGTGATGTATCTGCTCGAAGAGGCCCACGTGGCCTGCGTCGACGGCGAGGCATTCTGCGCCCCCGGCTATCTGCGCCTCAGCTACGCCACCAGCGACGACAACATCCGCGAGGCCATGCGCCGCATCCGCGAGGCCTCGGCCCGACTGAAATAAGCCTCCGCCTCTGACCCCGCTGCGGGGCCGGCAGCATACAGCATAGACCCGTCTCACACAAATCGCGTTTTAACATTTATTGTGAGACGGGCCTTTAAACATCCGGCTATGCCCGATGTCAGTTAAGAAAAAAGCATGATGCCGCCCGATCCCTTCGGAAATATCACCGGAGGGAGTGGCGGCAAGTGCTGTGACGAAATACAAACCCTTAAAATCCTACATGTTAGCTTCTATCTTACTGGCGGCTGCCGCAGCTGCGGCACCTGCTCCCCAGATCGTAGACAAAGTCGAGCCCCCATACTGGTGGACCGGTATGCGCAACGACACGCTTCAGCTCATGGTCAGCGGCCCCGGTGTGGGCGATGCCACAGTGCAGACCTCCTATCCCGGCGTATCGCTGCTTCAGGACGTGAAACTCGATAGCCCCGACTACAAAATCCTCTACCTCAAAATCGACGGCAACGCCAATCCCGGCGAAATGCCCCTCACCTTCACCCTCGACGGCAAGCAGCAGACCGTAGACTACTCCCTGCGTGCCCGCGCCAAAAGCGGCGAAGAGCATGAAGGATTCACCGCCGCCGACGTGCTCTACCTCCTCATGCCCGACCGCTTCGCCCAGGGTAAGCCCGCCGCCGCCGACCCCTACGAAGGACTCGAATACAAAGCCCAACCCGACCGCAAGAACCCCAACGCCCGCCACGGCGGCAACATCCAGGGTATAATCGACCACCTCGACTACCTCAACGACCTCGGAGTCACCGCAATATGGGTATGCCCCGTGCTTGAAAACGACATGCCCGGCGGATCCTATCACGGTTACGCCACCACCGACTACTACCGCGTTGACCCCCGCTTCGGCACCAACGACGAATGGAACCTCCTCATCGCCGAGGCCCAGAAGCGCGGCATGAAAGTGGTGATGGACATGATCTTCAACCACTCCGGCCTCAATCACCCCTGGCTCAAGAACCTCCCCTCCAAAGACTGGCTCAACCACCCCGAAGGGGACGTGATGACCAACTTCCGCCTCAGCACCGTCCATGACCCCTACGTGTCAGACTACGACAAGGACGCCACAGTCAACGGATGGTTCGTGCGCGGCATGCCCGACCTCAACCAGCGCAATCCCCACCTGATGCGCTACCTCATACAGAACAGCATATGGTGGGTGGAAAGCAGCGGCATCAACGGCATCCGCATGGATACCTACCCCTATGCCGATGCCGACGGCATGGCCTCCTGGATCGACGCCGTGATGGAAGAATACCCCAACTTCAACATCGTGGGTGAATGCTGGTACGACAACGAGGCAAGTTCCGCATTCTGGCAGAAGGGTAACAAAATCAATCCCAAAGATCCGCGGCTGCCCAGCGTGATGGACTTCAAGCTCGTCACCCAGGGTCACAAATACTTCGACGAGCCCACCACCCCCTGGACCGGACTCAACGGACTTTACGACCACCTCTCGCTCGACTTCCTCTTCCCCGAGCCCCAGAAGATACTCACCTTCCTCGACAACCACGACACCGACCGCTTCCTGCTCAAAGAGCCCGAGAACCTCGACGTGTGGCGCCAGGCCATCACCTTCCTGCTCACATCGCGCGGCATACCCCAGCTCTACTACGGCACCGAGCTCCTGATGAACGGCAGCAAAGAGGGTAGCGACGGCTACATCCGCCTCGACTTCCCCGGCGGATTCGAGGGTGACACCGTCAACGCCTTCACCGCCGACGGACGCACACCCCTCCAGAACGAGGCATGGGACTACCTCTCCAACCTGCTCAAATGGCGCCGCGACAAGGCCAACGACGTAATCGCCAAAGGTACACTGCGCCACTTCATGCCCATCAACAAGGCCTACGTCTACGAGCGCCGTCTGGGCGACGACCAGGTAGTGGTGATGATCAACGGTACCGACGAACCCCTCGACCTCGACATGGCCCGCTATGCCGAGATACTCCCCGCCGGCACCACAATGCACCGCTCCCTCGGCGGCGAGGATGTGGAGATAGCCGAGACACTCACCCTCGCACCCCGCCAGACCCTCGTGCTTCAGAATTTCTAAGCCCCGCCACATTGCAACATCATAAAAAGCGCAATCCCATATGCCGGGATTGCGTTTTTTTATGTAATTTTGCACCTTTAAACAGGCACTTTCTCCCCCTTCCCCCTCACGGTACGCGGGCCTCCGAATATCCCGGCGTATACATTCCGCCACCCCGCACACCCCGCAGGGAGAGCCGGGAGAGGAAAAGCCCACAGGTAAAAAAGAAATCTCCAAACTAATCAGACAGCTATGGGAGGTATAATGGGCGTAGCCGCCCGCCAAAATTGCCGTACGGATCTATTCTACGGTGTAGACTATCATTCACATCTCGGCACGCGCCGTGCCGGTATGGTCACCTACGACCGCGCCGGAGAGCGCTTCTGCCGCTCAATCCACAGTCTGGAAAGTTCGTATTTCCGCACCAAGTTCGAGCATGAACTGCCCAAGTTCGAAGGCACGACAGGTATCGGCGTCATCTCCGATACCGACCCGCAGCCCATCGTAATCAACTCTCATCTCGGCAAATTCGCCATCGTCACAGTGGCGCATATCGAGAATATGGCCGAACTTGAGAAGGAACTCCTCGCAAAAGGGGTACACTTCGGCGAGCTCTCACAGGGACTCACCAACCAGACCGAACTTGTGGCCCTGCTCATCAACGAAGGAAGGACCTTCGAAGAGGGTATCGAACTGATGTTTGACCGCATCAAGGGTTCCTGCACACTGCTCATACTGACCGAAGACGGCATCCTGGCCGTGCGCGACCGCCTCGGGCGCACTCCGCTCGTGCTCGGCCACAAAGAGGGAGCATGGTGCGCAGCCTCCGAGAGCACCGCATTCGCCAACCTCGGCTACGGGCTCGTGCGCGACCTCGGTCCCGGAGAGATAGTGCGCTTCACATCCGAAGAGGCCGTAACGCTCCGCGAGCCCGGCGAGCAGATGCAGGTCTGCTCATTCCTTTGGGTATATTACGGCTTCCCCACCTCCACCTACGAAGGGCGCAACGTCGAAGAAGCCCGCTTCAGTTCCGGCTACGAGATGGGGCGCACCGACGAGACCGAAGTCGACTGCGCCTGCGGCATTCCCGACTCAGGTGTCGGCATGGCCCTCGGATACGCCGCCGGCCACAAAGTGCCCTACCACCGCTGCATCTCCAAATACACCCCCACATGGCCCCGCAGCTTCACCCCCAGCGAGCAGTCGACCCGCAATCTGGTGGCCAAGATGAAACTTGTGCCCAACAGCGCCATGCTCCAGGGGAAACGCGTGCTCTTCTGCGACGACTCGATCGTGCGCGGCACCCAGCTTAACGACAACGTATCCGACTTCTTCGAAAAAGGTGCCCGCGAGGTGCATATGCGCATAGCCTGCCCGCCGCTCATCTACGGCTGCCGCTACATCGGCTTCACCTCCTCGAAGAGCGACATGGAGCTGCTCACACGCCGCATCATCGGCGAACTCGAAGGGGATCCCAACAAGAACCTCGACCGATACGCCACCACCGGATCGCCCGAATACAACACCCTCGTAGAGAAAATCCGCGAGCGCTTCGGCCTGACATCGCTCAAATTCAACCCGATAGAGACCCTCATCGAATCAATCGGCCTGCCGAAAGAGAAGGTCTGCACCCACTGCTTCGACGGCAGTTCCTGCTTCGGCTGCAAAAAGCACTGCCACTGATTCCGTCCCTTCGGGGATACAGCAAAAACGACACGGACTCTGCGTATCGCCGCTCCCCGGGGAGCGGCGGCACGCAGAGTCCCGTTTTATCCTCTTCATTGCGCGGCCATTTTGCTAAGTAACAGGGACTTGATGTGCATATTCGGTCATTTGGCCGAGTTTCGTTCGGTCGTTTGGCCGAGTTTCATTCGGTCGTTTGGCCGGAAAAGGGAGGCACCCGCTCCGGCCAGCGTGGCCGGGGCGGGTGCCTTAGGGGGCTGCAGATGCAGTAGCTCGCTTGTGGGGGCGATTACATCTGGGGGAATGATTCGTTGACGTAGCCCGACAGTTCCTTGGCATATTTCTGAGCCACCTCGCTGTCCTTCATGGCATTCTCAAGGGCGCGCTGGCGGGCCTTGGCGGCCTTGCTTTCGCTTACCACATAGAACACCTCAAACTCATACGTGCCATCGGGCAGAGTGCGCATCAGAGCGAAGCTCTCCTGCATCTCGCCGCGGATCTCCTTCTCCACAAGGCGCTCATAGGCAGAGAAGAAATGGTCGAACTCAGCCTCAGTGTTGGCGCCATCAGCGAAGATATCGGTCATGGCACGACCTTTCAGAGCCGACCCGGCCTGCGAGGCATAGGAAATCATCGCATTGTTGGAAGCCGCCTGATAGCCGTTGTTCTTCGTCTTCGTGCGCGACATGCCCACGATTTCCTGAGCATCCTCATTGGCGTCATTCAGTTTCTCGTAGTGCTTCAGCAGAGCCACCTCCATGGTGCGGCTTCCCACCACGTTCCACTTCTCCTTCTGATACCCTTTGAGTTTCTTCTTGTACTCCTTCTCAAGTTCCTTCTTGAGAGTCTTGCTCGAATCTGCATAGACCACCGGAGTGATCATCACCAGAGCCAGCAGCATCATGATAATCTTTTTCATAATGAAATAGATGTTAAGTTATTGATTTGGGTTGATTTGTAATCACAGAGCATTTTTCCTATCCCCTCCTGCCGTAGCTCCGGTATGCGGCTGCGTTGCACGAGGGGAGCAGGAGCGCAGCGGCAAGATGCGGACAGGGGGGAAGAGAGAGGGGCACACGGGAGGCTCAATAGCGGATGGACTCTGTCTTCTTGCCCGAGGGGGCAATCATGAGGTTCATCGACCTCACACCCATGCGCTCATCATTGCGTCGCACCTTCACCAGCCACTTCGCAAACTCCTCCCGGTCGATCACCGGAGGCGCGCCGGCATACTTGAACTTCACCGCCGGAGCGGCGAATGCCTCGGGCGAGAACACCACATACACCTTATTGAACTCCTCGCCGTCAGGTGCCGTCATGATCAGTTCGTCGACATTGCCGAAATCAGTGCCGCGCTTAGTATCGAAAAAGATATAATCATACCCCTTGCGCGTCTTGATTTCAGCCACATCACCGGTGGAATAGGGGAGGATCTGAAACACATTATCCTGCTCATCTGCCAGAAACACGCTCAGAAATCCGTTGACCGGAGCCGAAAAATAGAGATACATCCGGTCGCCGTGACGGAAATTAGTGTCGGCATTACGCTGGTCGGTGCCGTTGCGGAGCACCAGAGCCTCAAACTCCGCCGCCTTGTTATTGAGCGCTTTCGCACGCCCCTTCACCTTGCAGCGCACCACCAGATTGGCGTCATCATCGAGCGAAACGTCATACACAGGTTCGCCGATATCCCCGAGCCACTCACCCTTCACCTCCGACGAAGAGAGCGACAGGAAATGCGAGGCCTCCGAATCCCCCTTCACCGACTCCGTCTGCATGATATCCTGACTCAGCACCGCGCCAAACTCATTCTTAAGAGCCTGGATACGGGCGCCTTCAGCCGCCAGGCGTTTGCACTCGGCAGGAGAATGGCGGCCATCGCCGAGAAAGGTATATTCACCCTCCACGGTCTTTATGTCATTAGCCATCAAGGTGGCGCCCCCGAAGGGGGAGAGGAGAAAGACTGCAAGCGCCACAAGGCGCATCATCGCTTTTACCATCATATTGTATACGATATGTTTATCTCATTCTCAAAGGAGCGTTGTGCGTATGGAGAAGGGGCTTACGGCTTCAGCTTCTTACTGTCCCACCGGGTGGCCATCTCCCCGGAGGTGCTGACAGTGGGATTCTGCGGTTTCCCATTGACACTCTCAGCCGTATTGCGCACATTGGATATCACATACTCCGCAATCTGCTTGAGAGTAGCGTTACCCTTCGACTCCTGCAGCTTCTTCAGCAGCCAGTAAGTGAAGAGACCGTGATACTTCTCCTTATACGGCAGCGCCGTCTCCTTCGAAGAGGCCGCCGTAAGCACAAACATATTGCCTTCCGGAGCCGCCGGACGGGTGGCGAACACCACGCCGCGCGCCTTATTGATCATCTCGCCAGAGCGGTCGGTGCCGCTGAAACAGGCATCCACGAATACCGACGTAGCCGCCGACGGGAGCGCTCCCAACGTAGAATAAATCTCCGACATCGGGATAAGCGTGGCCGGAAGCATCGGATTAGCATCCACCGGCATCATATAAGCCTCACCGTTGGACTCATCCGGCAGACCATGCCCCGCATAATACACAATCACCTCAGCCTCCGGCCCGTAACCCTTCACCTTGCGCGAAAGGGTGGAGAGCGCATCGCGCACCTCATTGCCGGTGGCATCATTGACCGCGATGATATTGCTCTGCGGCACCCCCAAAGTAGAGGCACAGTAGCGGGCAAATGTATCCCCGTCATGCAGCGCCCCGTATACATTGTCGGCCTTGGCATACCGCTCGTTGGCAATCACCAGAGCGAACGTGCCTGAAGCCTTACGCCCCGTCACCGGGATATTCACATCCACATCCGAATCCTTGAATATCCCTACTGCCGGGCCGGAGTTGGCGTTGCTCCCCGCATCATCGCCATCACCGAGGATTCCGGCCATGTCGACATACACGCGAGGTGTGGAATATCCCGCCGCATCGGCAGCCGAATACTCATACTTCCGGCCCCCTACGACATACGTGACCGAAGCCAGCGCCACCTTGCCGTCGCGTATCATATATCGCGGTGCACGCAGCTGCGCACCCTCCCATCCGGCCTTGAAGGCCTCCGCCTCATGGTCCTTGAGCGGCACCTTCACCACCGTCTCGCCGTAGGGGGTATCGATACGGTAGGTCTCATGTTCCACATCGTAGGGTTGCAGACGCATGTCGGTAAGCAACAGCTGTGAGGCATAACGGTCGAGATAATCCTTCTCCGCCTGCCGCAGCAGCGCCTCATATTTCTGTTCGGCCTCACCCCCGGCCATACGCCGGCGGTAATCCTCAATCTTCTCAAATTCGCCGCGACGGGCCCATGCACCCAGCTCCGAAGTGATGTAGTGAGCCGCAAACTCGTCAAACGACGGCACATCCCCCTTCGCCGCCACCTCACCCGAGGCAGCCGCCGAAGCGCTTCCTATCATCTGAGGCATCGAATTGAAGGCCACCGGATTGCCCCCGAAAGCGCGGATCTGACGGTTGGTCTCCTCAAACTTATCCTTCTCACCCAGCGAGGCATAGGTATGCGCCAGCGCCGTAAGATACTTCATGTCAGACGGCGTGTTGGCCAGCACATGCCCCAGGGCGTTGGCCGCCGAATTGAAATACGTGCGCGACTGGCGGCGGTGCCGCGTGGCCGTCTTCTCATCACTCTCCATAATCGAAGAGTTATAATGCGAGGCTCCCAGATTATAATAGCAGGTAGCCAGAGAGCGGTAGAGCTCCAGACTGTTGGGATGCGTCTCAAGCAGACGCTGCAGGATGTCGACAGCTGCGGCATACTCCCCGTTGCGCTCATGAAGCTGAGCCTGAAGATTCAGAAGTTTCTCATCATTCGGACTCAGAGCCAGCGCCTTGTCGAGCAGCGGCTGCATCGAATCGGTCAGACCTCCGTCGAGACATGTCTGCAGCGCCAGAGTAAGAATCTGGATATCCGCAGGATATTGCGCCGCCCCCTCGGAAAGCACATTCAGACCGTTGCGGTAATCACCCGTAGCCAGACAGGCCTGTCCGTAATACTTCACCACATTCTGACGCTGCGACGCATCGCCCGAGTCAAGATACTGGCGGAAATACCCCTTCGCCGCCTCCGTGTCGCCCGAGGCCGTGGCCCCATAGGCCGCGCAATAGAGCAGCTGCGGCATCAGTCCGGTCAGCGGGTCGAACTTCCGCCCCGCCATCAGCGGGTGATTGCGCGCATCGATGCAGGCGCGTGCGAACTCCGCCTGCCGCTGCTGGTCGCCCTGCTGCGAAAAATATACCGCACCCTGCGCCATAAGCGGGTCAAGGTCGAGCAGGATGCTCGCCGCCCGCTCACGCTGCTCATCCGACTCAGCCAGCGACAAAGCCTCCACGGCAGCCCGGTCGGCCTCAATGGCGGCCGGATAAAGGTTACTCTCCAGTTCCCCCTCATAGAGCATGAACTTCACACCCTTATAAAGTCCGGCGGCCTCTTCCCCCTTCAGTTCGGCGGGGGAGGGGAGGGGCACGGTATCGGCCACGGCATCCGGATCAGTCCGGAGGCCGGAATCAGCCGGCGTGCCATCAGGCCCCGGCTCAGCAAGCACTACTTCCGGCGAGGAGAGGCCAGCCGCCGAAGCTACCGACAATACGGTATACGAAGCCGCAAGAGTGCCGAGAGTCAGAATAGGGAGATATATCTTCTTCATTTACTTGATGTCAGGTTTAGAAAGCGTCTACAAAAGTGAACTCCGCAGTGATGCGGCGGAACTCCGACCCCTTGTCCTTGCTTACCCCCACATGATAATCATAGCGGGTATCCATATCGGCGAGAGCCTTCACGTTGCGGTCAAGATGGTCGCGCACGGCGGCAGCACGCAGGAATGCCAGCTGCTCGTTGGTGCGGATACCCTCCGAGCGGTTGACGCTCAGGGCCGTCAGCTGACCGTCGACGGTCACCGGTTCCTCGTCAAACTCACCCAACGCACCGTCATAGGCGATGCCTCGCACGATCGGCGTAGCGTCAGCAGTGCCTGAAATCTTCACATTCAGACGCTTACCCGCCTTCAGATGCTGCGCCATGTCCCCCTCGAAAGCCTGCTGCACGATATTGAGCATCGAAGTGGCCGCACCCGACTCCGCGATCGTATACTTGCCCGGCTTGAAATCCTCCACAGCCGAGAAATCCGGGTCGACCTCATAAGTGAACTTCACCAGATAATTCAGAATCCTGTTGCCGTCGGCATCATATGCCGGCACCACCTGCGAATCCACCGTAATGTTGGTATGGTCGGAAATCACATTATTCCGCTTAGCCTCCGCCACGACCTGCTGCTTCACCTCCTGCAGGCGGATTTCCTCCATCTGCTGCTGGCGTATCACATCGAGCGATACGAAATCCGTGTCGGCGCCAAGCATCTCCATCGGGCGGCGGTCAAGATTGTCGTATATGAAAGTCTTGCCATCCTTGATGTTGCGGAAGCGGGCGTAGACAAGTTCAAACGAATCATCCGGCAGCACGCCATACTGCGCGTCGGAGATACTCAGGTCGGCCGCCGAACCGATGGCCGCCACATCCGCCTCCGGCACCGGCAGATAGATCTGCGGCATATTCGAGAACTCCACAGCCAGCAGACCGTTCTGACGGTCATAATTGCCCAGCGTGATTTCCGACATCGAGATCAGGTCGCCCGCCAGGTCGGTGGATATGCTGTCTTCAAACAGGCGGCGCTGACGCCGTACCGACTCCTCATTGACACGCAGACTGTAAGCCTCCATCGACTCACCCGGCTGCATCTTCAGCCACTCGGCCATGCGCTCCTCGACGGCATCGCTCACCAGACGGTTGAAATATGGTTCCAGTCCGTTGATGCGCTGCGCCTTAAGCGCCGACTCCGCGCCATACACCAGCACAGGGCGGTCTTCGGAATCCATGACAAACACCAGATCGGCCATCCCGCCGGCCTCCGCATCGATATGGCGGCGGTCGGAAGTGCGCACCAGATTGACAATCTCGATATCGGAGGGAGAAGTGGCCACAGCCACATACTTGCCGTCGGCATTGAAATCGCAGGCCAGAGCCTGGCCGAGATCGTCGACCATTGTGCGCACCTCGAAAGTGCGGGTGTCATATACAGAGAGCAGACCATCGTCGGTAAGCAGCGCCATCGACGAGGCGTCGGGGCTGAATGCCAGATCCGTCACCTTCACCTCGGCATCGATCCGCGTGCGTATCTTCTTATCCTCGAAATTATAGATCACCACATCCTTCCCCTCCACCAGAGCGAGGAAATACCCGTTGGGACTCATCACCATCATCTGCGGACGCAGAGGCACAAGGTCGATGCGGTCGGTTACCTTAAACTTTCTCGGGTCGAGCATCACGATCCCCTTGTCAGTGGCCACCACCAGCTGCCGGGCATCCGGCGTGAACGTGGCCGCAAGCGGAGTGCCGAGATGCTTGGCGTCAAACTTCTTCGTGCGGCTCTTCGGGCCGGTGGTCAGAGTCTCAAACCGATGGGCCTCCCGCTTACCCTTCTTACCGGCGCGGATGGCGAAGAAATGGTTGCCGGCCGGACTGAGACGGAAATCGGCCACCGTATCCTTGCCGAATACGCGCAGACGGTCGCCCCGCATGGTCTGCACGCCATGCAAGCCGGAGGTATATACGGTAGTGGAATAGGGTTCGATCCGAAGGGGAGTTTCGGCATGGCGGAACGCATAATTGCGTTCGGCGTCATCCTGTGCCATTACATGTGCATACGCAGCAATCCCCATCACAGCCGTAGCGGCGATGGTGCGGAGGTGGGTGTAGTGGTTGTGTCGTTTCATCAGAAGCGGAGAAGAGAGTAGAAAAAGTGAATAAGTCAAGTTAGTCAGGATAGTCGGGTGCAGTCGGCGCCCACCATGCGGTGCATGTGGAGAGTGAGGCACATCCCCTGCTCTTGGCGCGACTTGATGCTGCAAAGTTAGTAAAACTTTGAGTATCATCAAAATTTTACAAAACATTCATCCCGATTTTTGGACGGTTTGTATTTTTTTGTTAATTTTGCATTGTGGAGATATCACGGTTTCACTTTAGCCCCCGTCGGATGTCAGGTGAATTTAATCGACGTGTGCAGTGTCACCGGTGCCACTGACAATGAATATTATCTAAATCACAATAATAACCTGACATGATGAAACGATTACTTATAATTGTAGCTACGGCTATTGCCGTATCATTTACCTTAGGAGCGAAGCCTAAGAAACTTACCTCCACCCTTAAGTGGGATGTCACTCCCGAGGGAGTGCTCCAGATTACCGGTACCGGCGATATGCCCGACTGGCCCGCCCCGCAGGGAGAGGCCTGGTACAAAGACGGCAAATGGCATAAAATCAACCGTATCGAAATCGGCGAAGGTGTCACCTCGATCGGTTTTAAGTCATTCTCGCCCGTAGGTTCGGAGTTCCAGCGCGCGCAGCCCGTAGAGCTCGTGCTCCCCTCGACACTCGTGGCCATCGGCGACTTCTCATTCAAAAACACCCTTATCAAAGACCTTACACTCCCCGAAGGGCTTAAGCGCATCGGACTGGGAGCCTTCACATCCTCGCTCAAGCAGGATTCGCTCGCATTGCCCGCTACGCTCACTTCGGTGGCCGACGGCGCGTTCATGCGGTGCCAGATAACCGGTGTGGCTTTCCATTCCGACGTGGTTGTAGGTCCCGGCGCATTCTTCGAATGCCGCCCCCTGACCACCATCGACTTCAACGGTACCTGGACCGAACTCGCCCCCGGCGCCTTCGAAGGCAACCACCGCCTGGCCGAACTGATTGACAGCGACAACGTGCGCATGCCCGGCGGCAATCCCTTCATCCGCACCCCGCTCGAGCGCAATCCCGACGTGCTCGCACTGCTCGGCGTGCCGCAGGGGCAGGCAGCTCCCGCCATGGCCGATGCAGCCCCCTCGGAAGGCTCCGAAGCCGGATTCATCTCCGAACTCGACTTCAACATCCCCGTAATGGACGGCATAGACCGCGACAACACCTTCTGCCTCATCATCGGCAACGAGAACTATACCCGCGAGGCAAAGGTGCCATTCGCCAACAATGATGCCGAGGTATTCTCACTCTACCTCAAAAAGACCCTCGGCATACCCTCCAAGAACGTGACCCTCATCAAAGACGCATCGCTCAACGACATGCGCTACGGCCTCAACCTTCTGGCCAAGACATCCAACGCCTATGAGGGCAACATCAACATCATCGTATACTACGCCGGTCACGGTGTGCCCGACGAGGCCACCCGCGACGCATTCCTGCTCCCCGTCGACGGCTACGGCGCCGACACCACCACCGGCTACTCCATCGCCACACTCTACGAGCGCCTCGGCAACATCCCCTCGCGCGGCACCGTAGTATTCATGGACGCCTGCTTCAGCGGCTCCAAGCGTGAAGGAGAGATGATGGCCTCGGCACGCGGCGTGGCAATCGCCCCCAAGCAGAACGAAGCCAAAGGGAACCTCGTGGTATTCACCGCCGCCACCGGCGAAGAGACCGCATTCGCCTACAACGAAGAGGGACACGGCATGTTTACCTACTTCCTGCTCAAAAAACTGCAGAGCGAGATGGGCGACGTGACCCTCGGCGACCTCAGCGACTACATCATCAGCAACGTCAAGCAATACTCCATCCGCGAGAACAAAAAGAGCCAGACTCCAACCGTCAGCACCCCCGCCGAGATGGGCGATGACTGGCGCAGCATCCGCCTCTGACCTCTGAATATAAACTAAACAAACCATAACGGTAATGAAAAGACTACTACACCTTACCTTCGGCATGGCCGCCCTGCTTACGCTGGGCACCGCCTGCACGGCCGAAGACCCCGCCAACGGCCTGGACATCGACCAGGTGATCTACGATGGCGATGCCGATTCGGGCAACTCCGGACCCACCACCAACCCGCTCGACACCAAGCTGCTGTCGGGGTATAGCTTCAACAACGACAACTACCAGTTTGAGTACAGTATCAACGGGCAGCCGGCAAGTGCGGTCAAGGAGTCGTACTACAACTACTGGAACACTACCAGATTCGATTTCGGATACGATACGCCCGACAATGTCACTTCCGTATCGTGGGCCGAAACCGTCTACAATCCCGGTATCGAGCATGTGGAAAGTTCGGTGACGGCGGTAAGTCTTGACAATCTGCAGTTTGAAGACGGTCTTTTAAAGTCGCTCATATACTCGGCGCAGCGCACCGACAATATGGAATCGTACTATGACAAGAACGGCCATTACGTGTCGGCGACGACCCAGACCACCACACTCCCCGGGTATACCGTCACATTCGAATACAACGGACGGAATCTGGTGAAAATCAATGTCGGAGGCACAGAGTACGTACAGAAATGGGTAGACGGCGACCTCGTGGAAATCAACTCACCCTACTTCGGCACAAGCACCATCGAATACAGCGATGTAGAGAACCGTTTCGGCCAGTGGGACCCCACGATGCCCCTGATGGGCTTCTTCCAGAGCTTCGGGTGGTTTGGCGACGCTCCGCTGCACTTCCCCAATACGATCACCACCTCTGCGCTTGATACCGGCTCGTCACGTCAGACCATAGCCTGCGCGCTTGATTATTACATCACCTACTCGGGTCTTATCGAACGTGTGAGATGGTCGACATCCCTCTCCAATTACATAGAGGCCGACTTATCATATGTATCCCGTTAACCGGCAGCAACCACTGCACTGACCGAAAAACTGACTGAAACAATGAAAAAGATACTTCTTTCGCTGCTCACGTGCCTGGCCGGATTCGGCATGGCCAACGCGCAGTATGACTATAGTTCGGCGAGCCGTCTGGACTCGATCGAGAACGCCCTTGCCTCGGCCAACAGCCGCCTGGCCACAATGCGTGCCGACAGCGTGCATTATTCAATATGGCGCACCGGCAGATACTTCAACGTAGGTTATTCGATAGCCTCCACGTCATCCGAAGTCTACAATGCCGAAAAAGCCAAATTCGGCGTATTCCTCAACAAAGGCACCTCCTACCTCTGGCCCCGCAAATCGCCTATCGGCGGTATGCTGAAGGTGGGTCTCGACGTGCGCTGGTTTGACCTGCAGTTTGCCATGTACGACAAGTTCGCCCGCAAGGTGATCTCAAATAACACCTACAACAATACGAACACGTATTACGGCTGGACAAGCGACATGACCGGCTCCTCCACAGAGGATTCCGGCAGCAGCCACTATCCCAACTACGCCACCTTCAACCACATGAGCCTTCTCGCCGGGCTCTTCGGCATCGGCCCGACACTGACGGTGGCTCCCCTTACATTCATGGACAATGCAGCCGCCTCGCTGCGCCTCAACGTCTACTTCCACTTCCAGCCCACCTTCGGACTCAACGCCTATACCGCCAAATGCGTTTATGCCGGCAACGGCGTCAATCCGGTAGACGGTGTCGAATTGCCCGATACCGAGGAAGAACTGCTTGCAGAATGCGGCTTCATCGCCATGTTTGACTGGGGATTCAAGCTCCAGTGGCGTACATTCGGCCTTGGCTTCGAGACCCGCTGGGGATCGGGCAAGATGGCCAACAAGACCTATACTCCCTACTGCTGGGGACAGTACAGCTTCAACGGAGAGACCATCAGCATGAACGGAGCAGCCGAGCCTGAAGGCACATACTCCCGTAAATTCGCGGAATCGCGTATCTACCTCGACTTCGTGTTCTGATTACCCCAGGATACCCGCATATTTATCCCCGTGGCAAAATGTCGCGGGGATTTTTTTGTATATTCAAAATTTATTACTACCTTTACCAGCGCAAATCTTTATATTCATTATCACAGGAGAGTGAGGTGTTTGATAGATTTTTGCAAATGAAATATCGGAATGAAAGCTTTGACTGTTACGTGATATCGTCATGTGGTGTTAAATCCGACATATTTCTATAAACCCCTAATACTTTACCTATATCAGATGAAAAAAACTTTACTTACAATGGCCCTTCTGGCCGCAGGCTCAATGACCGCCGCAATGGCTGAGAGCGAAGTGTTTGTGTTCGACTACCTCGGAGAGGTAGACGGTGTGTCCGACAACGGCCAGTATGCCGCCATCAGCGACACCGACAATGGCTACGCCTATATATGGTTAGCCGAAAGCCCCGATGACCTCTACGACATCACCGAAGAGACTGACCCGTCGCTCCCCTCATATCTGCGTGCAAAGGGTACACTGGTACGCGACGTGTCGGACAACGGTATCGTAGTAGGCGGCATCCTCTACGCTGACGGAGTGACGCATCCCGCCTATTATGTTATGTCGACGGGGAAGTGGAACCTTCTCCCGATGGATCCCCACGCCATGAACACCAACGAGGCCATCGCCATCACCCCCGACGGCAAGGTGATCGCCGGCTCGCATTTCGTCTACGACCCCGAATCTGAAATCGGCGGACGCTATTACCCCTGCCAGTGGTTCCTGCAGGAGGACGGCTCTTATGAGCTGAAGAGCTACTCCGACATCGACCTGCCCGACCATCAGGGATTCTTCGCCCGTCAGCAGACTCCTGACGGCCGCGTGGTGCTCGGCTCCGTATGCTGCGGAATGCAGAGCAACACCAACGCCATCATCAAGGACGGCGAGTTCGTGATGTTTGACGAAATCGTCACCGAAAGGGAACCCTGGATGTACAAGGGTAAGTATTACGGCGGCACCGAGGTGCGTGAAGACGGCAAAACCTATCAGGTATGGCTCGATGATGTCAATGATCCCCGCGTGGAATATTTCGAAGAAGTATACATCAACGGCTATAAGGATTCGGAAGTGGGACTCGACGGATGGTTCCATGACTGCGACGTCAACGGCAACCTTTACGGCTCACGCAGCTATGTGGAGAATGTGACCGAAGATGGTGAGGGAACTGTATATACAGAAGGTTGCATATATAATTACCTTACGGATGAATGGATCCTGGAGCCCGGTGTCACCACTTTCTCTACGGGTGTGGGTGTCGACCTGCTTTTCACCGGCGGTGGCGAGGTGTTGGATCATGATGACGTGCAGCATGTCACGGAGGCATACGATATCGTGACTGATTACACGATCGAAGGTGTCTCCCGCACTTCGTTCGACGGCAAGACTCTCGGCGGTGTGGCTTCGGAAATCAATCCGGCCACCGGTGAGAAATACTATTACCCCTTCATGGTGAAGGTGGACGGCGGCACTTCGGCAGCCATCCAGTCGGTAGCCGGCAATCCGAAGGGGGCGCTGGTACTCGTAAGCGCCGGACAGATCGAGGTGGTGAATGCCTCCGAGGTGGCTGTATATGATCTCGACGGCCATCAGGTGGGCGCATCTGCCGTGACTGCCGTAAATCCCGGTATCTATGTGGTGACGGCTGACGGACGCTCCTATAAGGTGCTCGTGAAATAAGCTACCGATGTGAAATGACTTCACTGACCTGTAAATATATCATACCGACAGCATTGGCTATCGCCGCCGGACTCCCGGCGGCGGCAGCTGATGTGACCACGCTCTACCGCATGGACCTCTCGCGAGGCACGTGGCCGGCTGATGTGGAGGTGGCCAACCTTAACGGGGTGCTCCCGGCGGCTGATGCATATAAGCGTGTCTATACGCCCGACGGATGGAGCATCGACCGTTATGGCGACCGCGGGTATGTGGCTCTGAGTCCGACGTATACCGGCGATCCGGATGCCTCATGCGCCGCCGCGCTCACTCTGCCCGCACGCACTGTGGAGAAGGGGGAGTGGCTCGGCTGGGAGGCCCTGTCGGCATATCGCGGATGCCCCGAAAGCTACAGGGTGGAGGCGGTGCCGACCGATGGAGGCGCCCCGGTGCTGCTGGCCGAGGTGGCGGAAGAGGATTTCGCCTGGCGGCTGCGGATGGTGAGCCTCGACGGTGTGGCGGGACGCGAGGTGGCGGTAAGATTTACGGCCACATCCACCCGTGGCTATGTGCTGGCGCTCTCGGATGTGCGTGTGCTCTCCGGATTCGACCGGTGGCTGGAAGTGGCCGATGCCACTCCGCGCTGGCAGGGGAGTGCCGATGACGTCCCGAGACTGTCGCTCGACGTGACCCTGCACGGGGCTTCGGCCGAGGACACCGCATTCGTATGCACCTTTACCGGAGCCGACGGCTCTGTGGCCCGCGCCGAAGTGAGGGCTGACGGAGTATGGAGCGATGGCGAGCGTCGGGGCATCGCTGTAGATCTCCCCGCGGAAGTATGGCCTGCTGTCGACTATACGGTCCTCCCGAATGAGGCTACGGCCATGGACGCTGCCGGTGGCGCAACTGCCGGACACACCTATGTGAGTACCTTTGCCCGCCGTGTGATGGTCGACAAGGGGACCGGAATGTGGTGTGTCAACTGTCCGGCAGGTGAGGTGGCTGTAGACGGATTGCGCGATGAATTGGGCGATGCCCTTATTACGGTCAATACCCATGTCAACGACGCACTTGCCAACGCGGCTTATTGGAGCAGTCTGAAATGGTATGACGTGCCCCGGATGATGCTCAACCGCGTGGAGGCCACTGCCGGTTCGAATGTAAAGGCTTTTGCCGATTACTATGACGTGCCTGCGGAGTTCGGGGTGAGTGTAATGTCGGTGGAGGAAGCGCAACCCGGCGCGATACATGGAGTGGTCAACGTGCGTGTGGCCCGAGAGACCGACAATTCCGGCGGACGCTACCGCCTTGGATGTGTAGTGACGGGCGACTTCCACGATCCCGCCAATCCCGACTTCATACAGCAGAACACCTGCAACTTCCCGACCTACGGCGCCTACTACTATCTGCCTTCAAAAATCATCCCCGCGCTGATGCGCTATGAGGATGTGAGCCTTACTTCGGAATACGCTTTCGGAGGTATTGACGGTTCGCTTCCCGATGTGCTGATGCCGGGTGCGACATATGAGGTGGCTGTAGATGAGGTGTTGCCTGAGATTGCCGCCGGTGCCTCCGGTCTGCGTCTTGTGGCTTTCGTGCTTGACTCGCAGACGGGCGAAGTGCTCAATGCCGATGAATTGCTGAAGGGGGAGACCCCGCAGCCTCCGGCAGGTGTGTCGGGTGTGGAAAACGGCAATCTGCGGATCGCTTGCGGCAGCCACGGTGATATCCGTATTGCCGGACTCCGGCCGGGCGAAAGCTTCTCGGCCGAGGTATTCTCGGCTGCCGGATCGCGGATATGGAGCCTTTGCCGGATGGCTGAGTCGGAGGAAGAGACCCTCTCGGCTCCACTCGCCGGCGGACTGTATGTAGTGAGGATCCGCACCCCGCATGAGGGCGCCTCGGTACGCATGATAGTGAAATGACACTTCACCCCCTCGCTTCCTCTCCTTCTCTCCGGCAGCACACCGTGCGTAAATGCGGAGATTGCGGAGGGTGAGTATTCCTATAAACCGAAAACTAACTAAAATCAACTTATATGAAACAATTCTTTACTGCATTTGCGGCCGCCGCACTCACGGTGACAGCCGCGCAGGCCTACGACATGAGCTACACCGTCGACCCGGCTGAGGGTGAGGTGTCGGTGCTCCAGCTCGTGACAGTCACATTCCCCAATGTGGATGAAATCGAGATTTACTCAAGAGACGCCCTGACCATCACCCGCGATGGACAGACGGTAAAGGGTGTGGATGTAGAGGTGGTCAACGACAACCAGCTCCAGTTCATGCTCGGCGCCGAGCAGACACAGCCGGCCACCTATCATGTCAATATCCCCGAGTGGTCGGTAGCCGGATATGCGGCTTATGACGCCGCCAATGACGAGTACGGCTATTATGGCATCGTGGAAAGTGATATAGTGATCACCTACGAAATCAAGTCGTCGATGCCTGTCGGCGTATTCGACTGGAGCTATATGGTACTCCCCGAAGAGGGTGTAGTGACCGAAATCCGCGACATCAACATCATGTTTGACGGCGTGGAGGAACTCGATATCAACTCAAAGAGTGATATCGTGCTGGCCCGCGACGGTGTGCCTGTGGCTGCCGACAAGACGGTTGAGGCCAACTTCATAAATATCGAGCCTGCCGACGTGCTCCGCGAGCCGGGTACATATACGCTTACATTCCCCGCTAACGTGCTCACCGGCTATGGCAACGACGAAGGCGACGGCTACGAGGATATCGAACTCAATCCCGAGGATATCGTGATGACATGGGTGATAGAAGGTGCCGCCGATGCCACCGACTGGAGCTACATGGTGATGCCCGAAGAGGGAGTGGTGGATGAGCTGCGCGACATCCAGGTATACTTCCCCAATATCGAGGCTCTTGAGGTGGCCGGAGATATCGTCCTGGCATGCGACGGTGTGGCCGTAGAGGGTGTGGAGGTAGTAGAGGTCGACAGCAACCTCCTCGGCTTCGAGCTCCCCGACGTGCTCAACGCTCCCGGTGTGTATACGCTCACATTCCCCGAAGGTGCGCTGTTGGCTAAAAATGACGGTGTCTGCGCCGTTAACGAGGAAATCGAGCTGAGCTGGACAATTGAGTCTGCCCAGGCTCCCGTAGAGTATACACTCTCGCTTGCCATCAGCACTCCCAAGCCGAATGCCGACGGAGAGATCTCGGCTGAGAAATCACTTGAGTCGATCTTCTTCTATTGCGAGGAGCCGAATCTCGTTGTGGCTCCCGGTACTGCAGCCAATGTGACTATCCGTGAGGTCAACGGCGACTTCCAGGCATCGGGCCGTCTTAAGAAAGCTTATGGCGTAAATGAAAACTACTCCTACTTCTCCGCATCCTTCGGTAAGGAACCCACTTACAACGGCAGGTATGAGATCACGGTGGAGCAGGGCGCGTTCGGCAACGAGGCATGGAGCCTGAATCCCGAGACCGGCGTAAGCAACCCCGAGCTGATAATCAACTTCAATCTCGTAGACGGTGCCGACCGCGACATCTATACGATCAAGCCCGTAGAAGTGACTCCGGCTACCGGCTCTTTCGCTTCTCCTGACGAGATCGCCAAGGTGACCGTGAAATTCGCCGAGGGTGTGACTCCCGTGGCAGGCGCGATCGCCACTCTCGTGGGCACAGGCACAGTCACCTATCAGCAGGATGCCGCATTCGAGGCCGATGGCGATGCCTATACGGCAGTGTTCAGCCCCGCACCGACCGAGAATGGCGTATACATGCTCAGCGTAAGCGCAGGCGCCTTCACCGACGGCACTTCATTCAACGCGCCGATTGATGAGACGTATACCGTATCGTTCGACAGCGGCGTGGCCACAATCATGCAGGAAGGCGCAGTGAAGGTATACAACCTCCAGGGCCAGCCCGTATCGACCGATCTCCGCACCCTTCCGGCCGGCGTGTATATCATCGACGGCAAGAAGGTGATGGTGAAGTAAGACGATATGCCCCCCACGTGACAGAACCTGATCAGGTCTGATCGCGGATTGACATAGACCCCGTTCTTTGTAAATGTTAACTGCATATGGTAGTTTAATATTTATTAAAGAATGGGGTCTGATAATATCACAGAGGGTAAAAATTAAACTAAAAACTGAGATTTGTCGCGTGAAGGAGATACAACTTATTGAAAAATATGTTATATTTGCGCTTACAAAGGATTTCAGAATTCTTACCCCGAGAAACCATAGATAAAATCAACAGATATACCAGAAAAAACTGGATAACATTATGGAGATTGAAGATATTAAACTGCTTATCAAGAATGAGCTCGGATACCTTCCGAAAGGACGTGGTATCGATGATCTGCTCGATCTGGCACGTGAGGAATCGTATACGCGCGGACAGGCGATCATCCAGGAGGGACGCAAGTGCCCTGACATCTATATCGTGACCCGCGGTATCGTACGTTTTGCCGATATGGACGGTGAGCGCGAGCGCACGTTCGCTTTCGCTCTGCCGGGTTCGATTGTGATGTCGAAGCATTCTTTTGTGATGGATCTGCCGAGTTACTACCGCCTTGAGGCCTGCTGCGACACTGACGTGCTCGTAATAGACCGCGACGAGTTCTGGGCCCTCATGGAGCGTGACCATGACATGGCGCTCTGGATGCTGAAATATGCCTACGGCGAGTGCTTCTATCAGGAGTATAAGAATGCTTCGGTACACAACGGCACTGCCGCCGACCGTTACCGCCGCATGCTGGCCGACCGTCCGGAAATCACTGACCGTGTGCCGCAGAAGATGGTGGCTTCCTATCTTGGCGTGACCCCGGAGTATCTCAGCAAGCTGAAGCGTGATTATTTCAAGCCTATCAAATAAGGTATTGAATCCGGACTGCCGGGACAATGACCGTACAAAATAATGCTGCCGCATCCTCTGACAGAAGGGATGCGGCAGCTTTATGTGTAGTGTGCGCCATATGATGGGGGGATGGCCCGCGGGCAGTAGGGTGAGTGGATGTGGCGGCGCGGCCGGAGGTCAGTCGATCAGCAGCTCATCGAGCGGGCGCTTGGGGACGTGGTGCGTGCCGTCGGGGGTGCGGTAGTAGCGTATGTCGGCTTCAAGCGAGCCGTCGGTGCCGACGATTTCCACCTGTTCGGCCGGTGCGCCGAGTGCCAGTATGTAGCGTGGCTTCATGTATTCGGGGAGGTGGAGCGCCTTGGCTGCCTCGGGGGCATTGAATGCCTTGATGATGCAGCTCCCGAGCCCGAGGGTGCGGGCGCCGAGGGTGATGGCTTCGAGCTGCAGACCGTCGTCGCAAAGACAGTCCTGGGCCAGGCGCGTGTCGAGGCACTGCACGAGGTAGGCCGCCGGGCGTTCCCCTTCGGCCGGACCGTCCCAGTCCTGATAGTATCCGGCCCAAAGCAGGTGGGGGAAGAGTGCGGCGCATTCTTCGGGTGTGCTGACCATGCGGTAGCGCAGGGGCTGGAGGTTGCGTCCGGAGGCGCAGTAGCGTGTGAGGCCGACGAGGGCACGCAGGGTTTCCGGAGTCACTTTCACCGCCGGGTCGAAGCGGCGTATGCTGCGGTTGGCGGCCATAAGGCGGCCGAATTCGATGAAGGAATCTTCAGGTAGCATGGGGATAGGAATTAGGAAGAATTAGGAATTAGGAGGTAGGAATTAGGAATTTCGTTGTTGTAGGGTCGCGACCTGTCGCGACCGCCGCAGGAGGAAGTGGGAGGCTCCTCCTATCTAAAGCCGAAGGCTCTTCTCTGGCTTTGCAAATTTAGCGATTTTTGCCGATATTTTGGGGTGGAATGGGATTATATGCGCTATTTAAGCGTTATTAACATTGCAGGGAGTGCGGTGTGTCGGTGATTGCCGGCTCCCCACTTGCTCAAGATAATGGAGTATCATTTTTGACATTACCTACATGAATATCATAATTGCAGGCAGCGGCGACACCGGCACACATCTGGCCAAGATGCTCTCTGAGGAGCATTGCGATGTGGTGCTGATGAGCACCGACAGCGAATATCTGGAGAATATCGACTCTTCGTTTAATCTGATGACCCTCTATGGCGATGCCACCTGTGTGGCCGACCTGCGCAGGGCCGGGATTGCGGAGTGCGACCTGTTTGTGGCCGTCACTCCGGTGAGCGATACTAATATGGTGGCCTGTCAGTTGGCCTCTATCTTAGGCGCGGGGCGCACGATAGCACGCGTGGGATGTTCGGATTATCTGCAGCCGGAGGTGGCGGCAGGGTTCGAGAGTGCCGGTGTGGGGCAGCTGGTGTATCCGGAGACGCTGGTGGCTGATGAAATCGTGGAGTTCATGCGCAATAACTGGGTGCTGAAGTGGTATGAGGTGCAGGGGGGAGAACTGCTCCTTGCCGGGGTGCGCATCGAGACCGGTGCGCCGGGCGCCGGGCAGTGTCTGAAGGATCTGCATCCCGACGGGCGCACATTCCATGTGGCGGCCATCAGGCGAGGGGGCGAACTGCTGATACCGCGCGGCGACGACTGTCTGCAGGGGGGGGATACGGTATATTTCGTGATGCGCCCGGAGCATGCCGATGACGTGGCCCGCCTTTGCGGCCGCTCCACCCATCATGTGAAGAGTGTGATGGTGACCGGTGCCGGAGCGATTACCCGTGAGCTTGCCTCGCGGCTGGCCGGACGGTGCGCCCTGACCATCATCGACCCCGACAAGGATGCCTGCCGGCGTCTGGCCGAGGATTTCCCGAAGGCTACGGTGGTGTGCGCCCCGGTGCACGACATCACTACGCAGCGCGACGAGGGTCTGGCGGATACCGACCTCTTTGTAGCCCTCTCCAACGATCCCCCATCGAATATCGTGGCCTGCATGATGGCCAAGGATGCGGGGGTGAAGAAGACCGTGGCCCAGATCGAGGCCATACAGTATATCGCCGAGGCCGACCGTCTGGGTGTCGACAAGACGGTGAATAAGAAACTTATCACTTCGGGCAAGATACTGCGCATCATCCTGGGGCTCGGAGCCCGTGTGGAGTCGGTGATGGCGCTGGGGGATGCCGAGGTGGCCGACATTACGGTGGCGGAAGGGTCGCGCATCACTTCGGGTGCCGTGATGGATCTGCGTCTGCCGCATCAGATCACCATAGGGGGTCTGCTGCGCGGAGGGCGCGGCCGGCTCGTGGAGGGTAAGACGCGGATTCTGCCCGGCGACCGTGTGCTGGTGTTCTTCCGTGTGGGTGCGCTCAATAAGGTGGATTACTGGTTTAAGGGTAAGGATTGAAGCTCCCCCCGTTCCCTCATCCTTTCATTTCCGGTGGCAGACGCGGGCTGAGAGGATGTGTCTTTCCCGTAAAAGGATAATTGATAAGAGTCATGAAGATTGAGATTAGTTACCGTTCGGTGGCACGTGTGCTTGGGCAGCTCCTCCTTGTGGAGGGGGCGCTGCTGCTCGTGCCGCTGGTGCTTGAGATACTTGACCGCGAACCGGGCTGGCGCGGATTCGTGGCCGGCGCGGTGATCGCGCTTGGCGGCGGCGCGGTGATGTGGCGCCGCTTCCGGCATACGCCGCTTACGCTGCGCAGGCGCGAGGGGTTCATGCTGGTGAGTTTCGGCTGGATCATCTTTTCGCTGATCGGGATGCTGCCGTTCATGTTCTGCGCCCATCCGCTGTCGGCGGCCGACGCGTTTTTCGAGACGGTGTCGGGCTTTACCACTACCGGGGCCACGACGATAGCCGATGTGGAGGTGCTGAGCAAGGGTGTGCTGCTGTGGCGGTCGATGATACAGTGGATCGGCGGTCTGGGGATACTGCTGTTCATGCTGGCGGTGCTGCCGTCGCTCAACGACGGCAGCGGTCTGTCGGTATACAATGCCGAGGTGACCGGTATCACTCACGACAAACTGCGCCCCCGCATACGCTATACGGCCAATTGCCTGTGGGCGCTCTACGGGGTGCTGACGCTGGTGCTGATGCTGCTGCTGTGGGCCGGGCCGATGAGTTTCTTCGACAGCGTATGCCATGCCATGACGGCCATATCCACGGGGGGATTCTCCACCCGTAACGCCAGCATAGCCTACTGGCATTCGGACTATGTGACGGGGGTGCTGACGGTGTTTATGTTTGTGGGGGGAGTGAATTTCGCGTTGCTCTACGGAGCCTGGAAGGGGGATTGGCGGAGCCTGTGGCGCAATGATGTGCTGCGGGCCTATGTGCTGATTGTGGTGCTGGCCTATCTGGCGTTTCTGGTCACGCTGCTCGTGGAGGGGCGGGCGGATACTGTGAGCCACTGGCTGTTTGATCCGCTTTTCCATGTGGTGTCGACCATAACCACTACCGGATATACGCTGGCCGATTTCAGCGCCTGGGGCACGTTTGCACTGCTGCTTACCTTCCTGCTGATGCTGAGCGGGGCGTGCGCCGGGTCCACGACCGGTGCCATAAAGGTAGACCGTCTGCTGGCGCTGACGCGCAACCTCAATAATGAGGTGAAGCGCTCGGTGGCTCCGAAGCGTATGTATGTGGTGAGGGTCAACGGCCGTGTGGTGCCGGATGAGGATATGGCGCGTATAAGCGCGTTTATCACTATCTATGGGGTGCTGATCGTGATCGGTGCGCTGATCGTGACGGCCTATGGCATAAGTCTCGACGATGCCTTTTTCGCGGTGATATCGTGTGTGGGCAATAATGGTCTGGGCTACGGTCTGACCGGGGCTGCCGGAGGGTATCATCTCCTGCCGGATGCTGTGAAGTGGGTGCTGTCGCTGATGATGCTTACCGGGCGTCTGGAACTCTTCTCGGTGCTGGTGCTTTTCTTCGGTATTTTCTGGCGGCGCTGACCGGGCGCCGGCCGGATTTTGTGTTGTCATGGAAGCGGTGTTTCCTGCCGCTTCTTAAATTGGAAAGCTCTTAAATTGAATGGCTTATGTGGCATGACATATTGTTTCTGGTGATGGGTCTGGTAGGGGTAGTGGCGGGTGCCAATTATCTCACCGACGGGGCTACGGCGATAGCGCGCCGCTTCAAGGTGTCGGATCTGGTGATAGGTCTGACGGTGGTGGCGTTCGGTTCGTCGACGCCTGACCTGGTGATATCGCTTACCTCCACGCTTCAGGGTAAGGCGGAAATCGCCGTGGGCGATATCGTGGGGGCGAATATATTCGATGTGCTGCTGGTGATCGGTGTGTGCGCGATGGTGCAGCCGATTGTGGTGAGCCGGCAGACGCTGCATAAGGAGTTTCCGATGGTGATTCTGTCGTCGGCGGTGCTGTTTGTGCTTGCGAGCGACCGCCTGCTTGACGGGTGGAAGGTGGATGCGTTTGACCGTTCCGACGGACTGGTGCTGCTGTGTTTCTTTGCGGTGTATTGTGCGTTGACGTATATGATAGCGCGTAGAGGCAGTACCGCACCGGAGGGAGCGGGCAACAAACCCGTGCCGTCGCGTCAGCGGCGCATGTGGCTGGCGGTGCTGATGGTGGCCGGCGGACTGGCGGCTCTCGTGGTCGGGGGCAACTGGATTGTGTCGGGTGCCTCGGGGGTGGCGCGTCATGCGGGTATGTCGGAGGCTCTGGTGGGGCTGACGGTGGTGGCCATCGGCAGTTCGGTGCCGGATCTGGTCACTTCGTTTGTAGCGGCCTGGAAGGGGCATTCGGGGATTGCTGTGGGGAATGTGGTGGGATCATGTGTGATCAATGCTTTCTTTGTGATCGGGCTTTGCGCCACTTCGCGTCCGTTCTCGCTGGGGGCGATGAATTGGGTGGATTTCGCTGTGCTGCTGGGCGCTTCAGTGCTTCTGTGGCTCTTCGGATGGGTATGGGGCAAGCGTGTCATCAACCGTTGGGAGGGTGCGCTGCTCGCCACGGGCTATGTGGCCTATATGGTGTATCTGGTGGTGGGGCATATGTAAGCTTTGTCGCGGATGGTACGAAAGTATAATCCGGGGGTATACGAAGGTATAATCCTGGGGTACGAAAGTATGATCCGAGGTATACGAAGGTATAATCCTGGGGTACGAAAGTATGATCCGAGGTATACGAAGG
>CAMWRH010000023.1 GCA_947176605.1 uncultured Porphyromonadaceae bacterium | reverse complement strand
CAACAATCTCATCGAACGCATGCAGCGGCTGGTGTCGCTGCTCAGACGCAACTCTCTTTTCTTCGGATCACACAAGGGAGGCGAGACGGCAGCCATGTACCTGTCGCTGGTCGTGTCATGTCGCCTCAATGGTGTAAACGTTATGGAATACATCTCGGACATATTGAACAGGTGCGCTTCATGGAGTCCGCCCCCCCCCTTTGGATGTTTATGGCAGCGGATTCTATCGGAATCTTAGTCTGGATTTGAAAGCGGCTATTCCTGAATCCGAGGGCTTTTCCCGACAGAACTTGCAATACATGAAGAAGATGTATCTTCTTTATAGTGATCCATCTCCAAATTGCCAGCAGTCTGTTGGCAATTCTGAAGCCCCAATATGCCAACAACCTGTTGGCACATCTCTCGACTTTAATGACGACATTATCTTTTTTATAGGCGATAATAGATATAATGATTGCGGTTTTTAACAATTAAATCTCGTCGATTCCGGCGGGATTCCGTCTTATCTAATAGAAGCATCGATAACAAGACCATATGTTGAATAAAAGGAAACGCAATAACGTCAGTAAGATCGTCGAGGAGAATCTCGATTATCTTGTGCGTTTTGCATATTTCCGTCTTGGAAACCATGAGGAGGCGGAGGATCTGGTGTATGATACAATCCTTCGTTTTCTGGAGAAAGCTCCTGATGATATCCGACCGGCGAGTGTCAGACTGTATTTATTCAGGATAGTCCACAATCTTTGTCATGACAAGACTCGGACGGAACGTAAAGATTGGATTCCTATTGACGGGATAGAGGTGGAAGACAGGACAGCGGACATCCTTGATCTGGAGGATGCAGACCGTATCAATGCCTGTCTTGACAGGCTGCCGCAGCGTGAGGCTGACGTGATCCGAATGAATGTGATTGACAATCTTTCCTTTGTCGAGATAAGCGGAATCCTTTCCATACCCCTGTCAACAGCCAAATCCCGCTACAAGTCGGGTATGGACAAGCTCAGGAAACTATTCATTAACAATAAATTGTCATAGCATGGAAGATTACAAGGAAGTACGGGAATTGTTGAAGCCTCGCCGTGACATTAAGGCATCCGACGAACTTCGCCGGAAAGTAAGACGGGCTTTTAAGGAGGAACGCAAGAACCGCTTGTTGAAACGCTGGGTGTTCGGCGGAATCAGTCTGAGTGCAGTTGCGGCTGTTCTGCTGCTCGTGCTTATCCCATCCGGAATGTCAGCCAAAGAAATTCTGTCGCAGGCAATAGAAGCGATGTGTAATTACGAAAGCATCGAAATGGTGGTCGATGTCAGGACCCGACCGGTTGAGAACTTCAGATATATCGGTCTGGATGATGAGTTTGTAACCCACCATATAGATATCTCGGCCTCTGACTCTGTGTTAAGCTGGAGTATAGATAAAGGTGGACGTGTAGCCATGAGTAATGGCCATGACATATATACATGGATCCCTTCCCTAAAATTAGGATTTCATTTGACAGACACCGGGAATGAGAATGTATTGGGTTATATGGCCAACCTATTGACTCCACGCAGGATACTTGAGGCAGAACTGCAGAATTGCATCAGCAATCGTGATGCGCAATACAATGTCAGTAAGTCTGGACCGGATATTACCCTGACTGTGCATTCGGCGCCACAGGGTAACTTCGAAAATCCATATTTGCTTAACAGTTCTATCTCGGAATCGGAAAATGTGAGAAGATACGTGATTGATGCAGCTTCCGGGAAATTGAAAAGTGCATCGGTCAGCGTACTTTCGGGACAGAGAGAGATTGTGGTGCTTAAAGTATTGTCAATCAGTTATAACGACCACGGCAATGCACCGGTGCTTCCGGAAGGTATAAGGTTTGTAGAGGCCGAAAGCCAGCCGACAGGTTTGATAGGACTAAGTGCCGAGGAAGCAGCGAGTGCCATTCTCAATGCCTTCTCCGAATGGGATGTGACGGTTCTCGACAAAGTGATGATGCATGAGGTGTCGGAGGCTGCATACCGGGAACAGTTCAGCGGCTCCAAACTGATTTCAGTGGGCCGGGCTTTTACATCCGGGGCAGGAAATACGGTATTCGTCCCGTATACCCTGAAACTTCGCGACGGCACCGCGCGACATCATAACATGGCGCTGCAGAAAACTGACTCTGAGGGTTGGATCGTGGTAGGAGGTCTTTAATCGGATAACAACCTAATTATCAAAGAATATGCCATTAAACAAATTAATGGCAGGGGTATTCCTCTGCCTGTACGTCAACGCCCTTTTCGCATCCAATACAGCGTATAAGGGTGTGGTAAAGGATGATTCCGGGAATCTATTGGAATTTGCAAATGTCACCTTGATGGCAGTTCAGGATTCAGTACTGATAGACGGAACAGTGACCGATATGATGGGTAAATTTACCGTTATCGGTAACGGAACTCCGGTATTCCTGCGAATTACCGCTATGGGATTCGAGGATAAGACAATCAGCAATCCTACCCTCGATTTAGGAGACATAACCCTTTCTCCGGCATCCTATACGCTCGGGGAGGTTGTAGTAAAAGGGTCACGTCCGATGGCTAAGGTCAAGGGGGATGGTGTGCAGGTGGCAATAGCGGGTACGTATCTCGCCAACACCGGTACCGCACTCGAAGTGCTCGGCAAAATGCCTTTCGTGACTACATCGGGCGCTGACATTGAGGTTCTTGGGAAAGGTTCACCTCTGGTATATATTAATGGCAGACAGGTGCGTGATATGTCGGAGCTTGACCAACTGGCTTCATCGCAGATTAAAAGTGTAGATGTCGTGACCAATCCCGGAGCGAGATACGCTTCGACAGTCAACTCTGTGATACGAATCACTACTTTGGCACCTGTGGGAGAAGGTGTCTCATTCAACGACCGCACTACAGTCGGCTACAAGCATTACGCCTATCTCTTTGAGCAGGTAAATCTCAATTGGCGTAAAAACGGCCTTGATCTCTTCGGTATGCTGAATTACGAGAATTACAGGGAGCGCCCCGGATTCTCCAATAGCACTATTCAATACCTAAGATCCGGGATTGTGCAACAGGACAGTCACGGACAGGATTTCGCCAGATATCCTGTATATCAAGGGAAAGTGGGGTTGAATTATACTTTGCCGGCACATACTCTGGGGTTCTATTATGACTTTTCATATAAACCATCGGCAATCTCCGGTACATCGGTAGCTGACCGTTATATTGACAATATATTTACAGAATCTCTGGAGGGTTGTTCCGTGTCAAGGCAACATAACCGTCAGCATCTGGTAAGTGCTTATTATTCCGGCCAAATAGGGGAATGGACACTGTCGGCCAATTTCGATGCCTTGTGGCAGATTAACGGTAAGAATAATATGGATACTGAATTTTCAACTGTCAATCCTGTGCGGGAATTCACGACAGTCAACAATGTAGGTAACCGTCTTCTCGCAGGTAATCTGACAGCTGCTTTCCCGATCCGGAAAGGTGATTTGAAATTCGGAGCAGAGGTGACCGGTATTCATCGCACGGATAGATATTCAGGAGATGCAGAGTATATAACTGACAGCGACATTAAGATAAATGAGACAACAACGGCTCTGTTTGCCGAAACACAACAGTCCTTTGGATCGCTATCGGCAAGTGTGGGATTGCGCTGGGAATATACTGATTCCAGATATTGGCAGTCCGGGCAACTTAGCGATGACCAAAGCCGCAAATATCATAATCTTGCCCCGTCGGCCTCGGTGTCGGTGCCCATTGGTAATGTCAATACCCGTTTCTCCTATACGAGAAAGATATCCCGTCCGGCTTTCGGGCAACTGAGCTCGGCTGTAAAGTATATCGACCGATACAGCTATGAGTCAGGTAATCCTAATCTGAAGCCTGTATACCGTGATTATATTTCTGCCTCGGCTTCATGGAAAGATATTGTGGTGGAACTTGAATACTATTCAACCAAGAATTATTTCATGTGGCAGACATCGGAATATCCCGGTGATGATAACATCACACTGCTCACGATGGTCAATATGCCTCGATTCAATACCTATGGAGCATATATCAACTATTCTCCCACGTTCTTCGGGTGCTGGCATCCATCAGTAATGGCGGGAATCGATGCCCAGGATTTCAAAATCATTCACAACGGCAACTTCTTGGGACTGGATCGGCCCTTGGGAATATTCCGGTTTGATAATGCGGTACACCTTCCGGGGGATATATGGCTGAATGTCGATCTGTCGGCAAGGACTTCCGGAAACGGAGATAACTGCTATGTCAAATCCTACTGGCAATGCAATGTCGGATTGTATAAGTCGTTTGCGAATGACAGATGGAGTATTAAACTGCAGCTCAATGATGTTTTCGATACATGGCGGCAGTGCATTACATTGTATGATGCCATCAGCCGTATCTACACAAACAAGATATATGACACACGGGATCTGTCGCTGACCATAAGATGCAACCTTAATTCCGCAAGATCAAGATACAAGGGACGCGGAGCAGGTAACACCGACAAGAGCAGATTCTGAAACGAATCAGGATTCAGGCAAGAATCAGGATTCAGGCAAGAACCAGAATTCAGGCAAGAACCAGAATTCATGCAAGAACCAGAATGCCGAAATTTGACTAATCTTCAAGTTTCACAATCCATTTTCCGGCTTTGGTAGAACCTTCACGTGAAAGAATTCCCTCAGCCCGAAGTTTATCAGCAATCTTCTTTACTCCATCTCTTGTCAACCCGATTATCTCCGCGATTTCTGCAAATGTAAGATTCGGATTTCCGTGTAATAAAAGAAATTAAGCGTTCCCTGTTTGATTTAATTTAGGTTCGTCTCTGCAAAGGCTTGGGATTTTAGCTATAAAAAGCGAGGTCGTGCAGCAGAATGCACGACCTCTTTTTCCCTTTTATAGTGTTGGCATTGAGCCTTAGAGTCAATACCGGCACTTTTGATGTTGCAAAGATAGCATTTATCTTTGTATTATGGGGCATGACGAGGTCATTATTTTCGAAAAAAAAGTACGGAGTGCTGACGCCTGATCTCCGTCAGATGTGCAACGACATGGTAGAACGAGGTGTGACAGAGGCCGCAATGGAGAGTACGGCAGTCTATTGGGTGCCGGTATGGAACGAACTATGTGAATCGATGGAACTCAAGCTTGTGAATCCATATTTCATAAATCCAAATCACGGTCAAGAAAAAGAGCAAAATGAAAATACAAGTGGCCATCGCACGCAAAATACTCGTTGCCGTATGGCACATGCTCACCAAAGAACAGGACTTCATCGACATTTGCCTCAAAAGGCTTGAGGAGCAAAAGAAGATGGAGGAACAAATGAAAAGACTTGGATCGACTGTCATCCGATAGTCATTCGACATACCTTCCGGTACAATGTAATTAACTTTGTGGTGCATCGCAGCCCGGTTCGCAAATTTGCAAAGGCATCGGAAGGAGTTGGACACCGGCATAAGCTACCCAAGCTTGTAGAGGAAAGTAACAATCTTATATCTCTATCCATCCCTATTCAGGGTCATGGACAGGCTCGCCGTATGCCTGTAACAAGGAATGCACCATTCTCCTTGGTGTTTTCAGCAATCCGAAAAGAAAATTACCAATACGTTTTTAGAGGAAAGTGTTTGTCTGCTACCGTGAAATCGATGAAGACATCAAAAAAGAGCTTGTCGGGCTGCTCGACTGATAATTTTAAGGCTCTATTAAGCTGATTATGTGAGAAATTTGTTGTACCTTTGTACTTGAATTAGAAATAAGGAGATAAAACGATGGCAATGACAATTAAAACATCCCCCGAACTTTGGGGCGAAGATGCAAGAATCTTCACCGAGGAAGCGGAGCGCAATGGCAAATTGCCTACGCCAAAACTCTCGGAATCACAGCGTAAGGTGCTTTCCACCATGTTGGAGAGTGCCAAGAATATTATATTCCCTCCCTGCAAAGGCTGACAATGGCCGAATATAGTTTCGTAGAAAACACCTTTATGGTGCCTTATACCAAGGAGGTCGCAGATTACTGTGACCCCTTTTCTTGTGGAGAAGAAGACCTTGACGATTTTTTCAGCCATGATGTGTTTCTATACGAGGAAGAATTGCTCGGCAAAACGTATTGTTGGATAAACAGAGAGAATCAGCGTGAAATTGTGGCGATCGCAACTCTCTCTTACGACGGCATAAAGACATATACTCTTGACAATCCGTCCCGGAATGCTCTCCAAAGAAAGATACCTCAGCAAAAGCGCCATCGCAGTTATCCTGCGGTGTTGATTGGCCGTCTTGGTGTAAACAAGACATTTCAAGGTCAGGGATTGAATGTAGGCACTCAGCTTATGGATGCACTCAAATACTGGTTTGTGGATGAGAATAACAAGGCGGCTTGCCGCTATATGCTCGTTGATGCCTACAACACTGATTCAACTATCCATTATTATCTTAAGAATGGATTTAAGCCTCTCTATAAATCAGAGCAAAGCGAAAAAGACGCTTTCGGAATATCGGAGGACGATGTTCTGAGAAGCCGTGTCATGTTCTTCGACTTGAAGATGATTACAGCATAACCTCTGCATTTTCTGCATTATCCGCATTTTGTAATATTGACGAAGTTGATTCGTTATAAGGTATAAAAAACGATTGTCTTAAATGAGGCCCGGAAACTTCAATGGGTATAAAGATATGGTTGACGTCACGACATTAAGTGATTTTTGTCGTGACAATGGGAAACTATGTCATTACGCTAAAGGTGAGGCAATAGTACAGCAGGGTTCAGTTGGAAAATATTTTGGAGTCATAGAATCCGGGTACTTTAAATATACGACTATAACAACTGATGGGGATGAAGTGGTCGTTGGATTTGCTTTTGAAGGAGAATGTGTATGTGATTTCAATAACTCTTTTCGTGGTCTACATTCGGAAGTTACTATTGTGGCAGGATGTGAAACCGATGTTTGGCAGGTCAATTTCAGGGTAATAATAGATATTATTGAAAATCGTTTAAATGGTCTCCATGACAGCATTACAGATGTGTTATTCAGGGAGATATATCATCGTTATTTGGAAATATATAGGAAGTCTCCGACGGAAAGATACCTTCAATTACTCACCCATCACCCAGACATATTTGAAATCGTTACAATGAAGGAAGTAGCCTCATACTTGCTTGTTACTCCGGTATATCTGAGCCGAATCCGAAAAAACTCGCTAAAAAATCCGGCGAATAAAACTTGTTTTATCCCGAAGTCCTTTTTTCTGCCTAACTTTGCCAATCAATTATATTGCAAATGGACAATCGAATACTCAAATCAATCTTAATTCTGACGGTTATAATGCCATTCGTGGCATTTGCCGAACCGAACGGGGGCTCCGGAGGCTATGAATATGTGGAAACAGGGCATCCGAGTGACACTCTATCGAGGACATATAATGCAGCAGTGTCATTGCCTTATGGGGAAGGAGAAATCTTTGCATGGGAAGATATAGAACCCAGTGATGAACCCTCATGTGGAAACGCAAAGTCCAATGAACGATTTTTTGATTCGGAAATAATTAAAAATGCAAAGTTTAGGGCTAAGAGAGTTGCCTACGATTTGTCAGGAAGAAAGGTTGAAACGCCAACTTCTGGAAATATCTATATCCGTAACGGGAAGAAATATATTATACGATAGGTTTATCATATAGTTGCAACAATCTGATATTGTAAACGTCCCATAAAGCGCATAACTCTCTTAAGTGTCCGAAGTTTCGGGCACTTTAATATTTCATGTCATTAAAAAATATTACTGGCGAAGAGATTTTGACATTTTGCGGAGTAATGGTTGGGAAGCATCCAGCGAAGGTTATCTGAAGACAGAGTCGACCATGCATGTCTGAACGGCTCATTCAAGATGTTTAAGCCCGGTAGCGGTATCAGTGTCGGAGCAGATTATATTCAACGACTTCTCTAAATGAAGTGGCCCCAATTGTGCCCTTCATAGGGTATATTTTAGGGTTTTCGGCTTGCCCCCAATGTTCCAACATCATAATAAATCGAAGTTGTGTTCAGATTTGTGTTCAAGGTAAAAGAAAAAGCAGCTACGATTTGTTTCGTAACTGCTTAATTTTCAAGAGGTGGTCCCACTTGGGCTTGAACCAAGGACTCCCTGATTATGAGTCAGGTGCTCTAACCAACTGAGCTATAGGACCTTTGGGTTGTAAAGGTGGTCATCTCGCGCCCTTAGGGGGCGTTTGATGTTGCAAAGTTAATGATTTATTCCGGAATATGCAAATCTTTTTGTGAGATTGTGTGAATTTGCTGATTGTGACGGAATGAATTATCCCGGGGATTTGCCGAGTCGGGATGGGGACGAACCGTCCTGCGGATGAGCCGGTAGGAGAGGGGATGACCTGTCATGCGGGTGATCCGGTAGGAGAGGGGATGAACTGTCCTGCGGATGAGCCGGTAGGAGAGGGGATGAACTATCCTGCGGTTTTGTGGTTTTATTGGTAGGGTCGGATGCGCGTTGCGCTGTCTGGCAGACGCATAGCAGAAAGACGGCAATCCCTTTCCCCCCCGTGATATATTAGTTAGTATGGGATTTCACTATAGACGACATATTAATGTGGTGCGGTGTATGTTGGCACTGTGGTTTGTGATGGAGGCTTCGTATGCTTCCGGACAAGACGCGGTGCGTTGTGACGCGTGCGTACCGAGAGTCGTCATTAAGACCAATCTGTTGCATGATGCGTTGCTGGTGCCGGATCTGGGTGTGGAGGTGGAAATCGGCCGACGTTTTTCGGTAAGTGCCGAGGGTGTGTATGCCCGTTGGGGTACGGATGTGTCGCGCGTATGCTGGCGTGCCGCCGGGGGATGGCTTGAGATGCGCTGGTGGTTTGGCAGCCCGGTAAGGGAGCGTGCGCTTACGGGACATCATCTTGGTGTGTATGGCAACGCCCTTCAGTATGATTTCTGTATCGGAGGGAAGGGCGTGCAGTCGATAAGTCCGGCTTATGGATACGGGGTATCATATGGTTATTCGTTGCGGCTGACAGACCGGTTGAATCTTGATCTTGGGATACGTGCCGGGTGCCTGGAGAGCAGTTGCCTGAAATATCGGCCGGAGTGTGGCGAACTTATCGCCGACAGCCGTGTACGGTATCATTACTGGGGGCCTACCGGAGCCGAGGTGACACTGGTATGGTGGCCCGGTCGCGGACGGCATAATAATCCGGACTATAATTATGAGGGGGGATTATGAGCAGGCAGGATTTCTTGATATTGCTGCGGCGGATAGCCGTAAGGTATGCACATATGGAATGGCTGAAAGGTATGGCCGGCAGAATATATACGGTTTTGCCGGTGGTGGCTTTATGTGCCGTGCTGTATGGTTGCGGTCAGCGGGATGTGCTGGAAGCTGACGGAGTGCCCAGAGATATAGAGATCCGGTTTATGTGGGATTATGCCGAGGGGGCGGATGTGGAAGGAATGACAGTCTACTTTTTTCCGCATACGGGAGTCGGCAAGGTGTGGAGGTATGATGTGAGTGGCAGCGAGGGTGGAAAACTGACGGTACCTTCGGGCGTATATGATGTCATAGCTCTCAATAATGACCTGCCCGGGATATCGCTTAGCGGGACAGAGGACTTCGGCACACTGGAAGCGCATGCGGTAGGAATCACGGGCTTGCCCGAAGTGAGCCGCGCCACCGGTATGCTGTACGGTGCATCACTTGAGCGGGTAGAGATCAACGGATGCGGAGTGACTTATACGCAGCATGACGGCACACTTAAGCAGTGTCCGCAGGGACTGATGCGGTGTTGGCCTGATTCGCTGTCGACGGTGTATCACTTGATAATAGAAGGAGAAGGGGCGGGGGCGCGGGCCTCCGGGATCACGGGGCGACTGAAAGGATTGAGCGAAGGGTTGCTGTTAAGTTCCGCATTACCTGTGGGGGGGAATACATCAGTCTATTTCAGTTTCGTACGCGACCGCGACAATGAAGTCAGCGGCGAGACGATAGACTTTGCCCCTTCCCGGGATCAGACTCATCTGATGCTTGAGCTGACAGCATTCGGGAGTGACGGCAAGAAATATGTAAATGAATTTGATGTGAGCGACCAGGCTTTAAACTCTCCCTCTCCCCGGAATGTTGTTATTATACTGAGGGATGTGGATTTCCCGGATACCGATCCGTCGGGAGATGGTGATGTCGGACTTGATGTCGGGGTCGACGGATGGGAAGAGGTCGACATCACGTATGACACGTCTGACGGGTGGTGGAATTAGACACAAGCCGTGTTACACCCCTGTGGCCGTAACACGGCGGGATGAAACCCGGACGCCTCAGGCTTCAAAAAATGTAAAAAAACAAACACACACGCATATACTATGAAGAAGAAAAACACAATTATGATGCTGGTATCCGGCCTGGCCGTGATTGCATTAGGGTCATGCTCCAGCAGTGAGGATATCCCGTCGCCATCGATCAGCAAGACCGATGATGCCATACGGTTTGCGGCAAGCACGGATTACACGCGTGTCTCGGATTATACGACGAATAATCTCACTTCATTTAATGTCTATGCCTATACGCAGACCAACGGTACGGGCAACATGACATTATTCATGAACAACGTGACCGTCACCAAGACCGGCACCAACGTATGGACATATTCGCCCGTAGAGTACTGGCCCGCCAACGAGACGGTGAATTTCTATGCCTTTGCCCCGGCGGAGTGGATCGGTTCGTCGACTCCGCTTGATGCCATAAGCTATGATGCATATCCGGGTGATCAGGATGTGATATATGCCGTGAGCGGACCTCTGGTGGGGCATTCCGATATGGCTAACGCCCAGGTGCTTATGAATTTCCGTCATGCTCTGGCGAAGGTGACGGTGAAATTGAGTTCGACGAATCCCGAATTAAGGGTGCAGGTATCGAATGTGATAATCTACAATGTCGATACTAAGGGTAACTTCCATTTCCCCTCCGGATCGACCTCAGATGCCGCATCGAAAGATAATATCGGCACCTGGACCGACCAGAATTCGCCCTGGATGTATCCGCTTCACATGTCGCAGACCACGAGCGAAGTGATCAATCTTACCACCACACCTACCGACCTGTCGGATTCGAGCACCGGCATGGGAGGCGACCGTTACATGCTGCCGCAGGCACTCCCATGGCTTAATAACGGAGATGCCAACGATATGTATATCGGAGTGATGTGCAGCATATATGATGTGACTACGGGTACGAAACTGTGGCCGAATGCCAATACACCGGCTGAAAATCTGGTGCCGGGCAGCACGTTTGGCGACGGGTTGCTTAAATTCCCGTTGTCGACGAGCAAGGTCAAGGACTGGCAGCCCGGAGTGCACTACACGTATAGTCTGGTGATCAACTCCAACGATGACATGGGGCAGATCGAGTTTGGCACTCCGACCGTGGATACCTTCCTCGATGTGACCACGATTTACGACTGATCAGAGATTCTGTCAGTCCGTGGCAAGAGCCGACTGACTGTCAGGGATACAGAATCCCGTCTTAAGTGAGTGTTCACTTAAGCGAAATAACGCAGCATGACGAACAGGCTGCCGACAAAGAACATATGACGGCTTCGTAAGGGGAATGCCCTTACGGAGCCGTCATTAATCATGAGATCGGATTTTACCTGCATATTGGTATGCAGGCAGAGCATATATGGTGTCAGAGTTTTGACTACGTGCTTTTTTTTAGTAAATTTGCATGGTAATTGAAAAGAAAAAACTGTTATGCCGCAAATATCAAAGCGTGGCGAAGAGATGCCCGCATCGCCGATACGGCGTCTGGTGCCGCTGGCCAATGAGGCTGTAAGGCGGGGATTGAAAGTCTATCGGCTTAATATCGGACAGCCTGACCTTCCCACACCACCGCAGGCCTTCGAGGCGCTGCGGGCGATCGACCGCAAAGTGCTGGAGTATTCCCCCTCGGAGGGTTTGCTGTCGTTGAGGAAGAAACTGTGTGAATACTATCACCGGTTTAATATCGATGTAGACGTAGAGGATATCATAGTCACCTCCGGAGGATCGGAGGCCGTGCTGTTTGCTTTCATGGCATGCCTTGATCCGGGCGACGAGATAATCGTGCCCGAGCCGGCGTATGCCAATTACATGGCCTTTGCCATATCGGCAGGAGCAAAAATCGTGACCATCCCTTCGAGCATCGAGAGCGGCTTCGCATTGCCGCCGGTGGAGGAGTTTGAGAAGCTGATCACTCCGCGCACCAAGGGGATACTTATCTGTAATCCGAATAATCCGACGGGGTATCTCTACTCGATGAAGGAGATGCTGCAGATACGCGACCTGGTGAAGAAGCACGACCTGTTTCTGTTCTCCGATGAGGTATACCGTGAGTTCTGCTATACGGGAGCTCCCTACATATCGGCATTCCATCTGCCCGACATAGAGCATCAGGTGGTGCTTATAGATTCGGTGTCGAAGCGATACAACGAATGCGGCATACGTATCGGGGCGCTGATCACGAAGAATGCCGCCTTGCGCCGTAATGTGATGAAATTCTGTCAGGCGCGTCTGAGTCCGCCTTTGTTAGGTCAGCTTGTGGCCGAGGCGAGCATTGATGCATCGCCGGAGTATATGCTGGCCACGTACCAGGAATATGTGGAGCGCCGCAACTTCCTTGTCGACGGGATCAACCGCATACCGGGATGCTATTCGCCGATACCGATGGGCGCGTTCTATACCGTGGCGAGTCTGCCGGTGGATGATGCCGACCGCTTTTGCGAATGGTGCCTTCAGGAGTTTGAGTATGAGGGGGCCACGATATTCATGGCTCCGGCATCGGGATTCTATACCACTCCGGGTAAGGGGCGCAATGAGGTGCGTCTGGCCTATGTGCTTGAGAAGCCTGAACTTGCCAAGGCCCTCAAGGTGCTTGAAGAGGCTTTGGCAGCTTATGCCGCCCTTGGGCATGGAGGGAAACCTGTGGCAGCGGAATAATGGATGAGTCGGTGCGCTGCCGTGAGGTGCTCGCAGTGACGTGCTCGCAGTGAGGTAATTGCCGTGACGTAATAGGGCACTGACATCCGATACATAAGTGACCGATAAATACAAAAAGCGCGTATTCTCGATGGGGAATACGCGCTTTTTTTAGGGGGCCCGATTTTTTAGATGCCGTGCGGAGATTTATGGTCGCCGTAGGGCATGATGATTAAAAAAGGTACAGGAAGTGGGACTCGAACCCACACAGCCGATAAGGGCCAGGGGATTTTAAGTCCCCCGTGTCTACCATTCCACCATTCCTGCGTGTAATGGACTGCAAATTTAATCCCTTTTTGGGATGATTTGGTTATTCTGGATTATGTTTTTTGTTTTGAGGCTTCCCATCGCTAAAGCTCGGGCTGCCGCCTGCCGAGAGGCTCGGCCTCCGCTAAAGCTGGGCTTCCCTCCGCTAAAGCGGGAGACTGGCTTTTCCCATCGCTAAAGCTCGGGCGCAGGACTACGAGGCTCGCCGGTAGTGGGGGTGGCTGCAGGGGGGGAGAGTCAGGGATTGTAGAGGTCTTTGTTGTAGTAGTCGAGGATGGAGTTGGCGAACTGGAGGGCCTGGGTGGCGTTTTTGTTGCCGGGATCAATGCGGAGGGCTTCGAGGTAGTCGCCTATGGCCTGTGCACGGTGCCCGGCTCCGAAGTGGCGCATGCCACGGAGGGTGAGGGCTTCGGGGTCGGAGGGGTTGGATTCGATATATTCTGTGATGAGGGCTATTGCTTCATCGGCATCGAGGGTTGAGGTTTTTTCCTTAAGTTCTTGTAGAGTCATGGGTTTTTAGGCTTTAGGTTTTTAGGCTTTAGGTTTTTAGGCTTTAGGTTTTAGGTTTTAGGGTGTAGGCTTTAGGTTTTAGGTTTTAGGCTTTAGGTTTTAGGGTGTAGGCTGTAGGTTTTAGGGTTTGGGCTTTAGGCTGTAGGTTTTAGGCCCGGGCTGGCGCGGGGGAGGGGTGCATTTACAGTCCACGCCTCGACGTATAGTGTTGTCGCTCCGCGACAAAGAGGAGAGAGTGTGGTCTTTATCCGCGCACAGGCAGCTTCGGCTACGCCTCGCCGCCGGTACGCGGTTAACAGGCCATGTAACCGCTCCGCGGTTAGGGAAGCCTAAAGCCTAACACCCAAGACCTAATGCCTAAGACCTAAAGCCTAAAGCCTAACACTGCCACTGGGTGACCCTAATATAGGAGCAGATTAACACCGTAAGTAGGCGATATTTCACCTATCGGAACTATCTGGAATCCTTATTTTAGTGACATTACGCCTAACACCTAACACCTCAGGTCTAACGCCTCCTATTGCAGGGTGATGCGGGTTGATCTGACTTCGGAGTCGAGGAAGAGGGAGGCGAGACGGTCGAATTTTTCCGGTGATTCGGTGGTGAGGTATTCCGTGCGGCCACCCTTTGAGCATTTTTCCTCCATTTCCGGATGCCGGTCGAGATAGTCGGCCAGCGAGTCGGCCACGAGCCTTCCCTGCGGCACGATCGAGACGCGTTCCGGCATGTATCGGCGTATCTTTGGGAGCAGGATGGGGTAGTGAGTGCAGCCAAGCAGCAGAGTGTCGATAAGCGGGTCGGCGGCGAGCACCTGGTCGCAGTATTTCTTTACGAAATAATCGGCGCCATCGCCATCGGCCTCACCGTTTTCGATCAGCGGCACCCACATCGGAGCCGGGACTTCGGTCACCTCCATTTCGGGATATAGCTTTGCCGTCTCGATACGGTATGAATGAGAGAGGATAGTGCCCGGAGTAGCCACTACACCCACGTGGCGGGTGCGGGAGATGTCGCCGAGAGCCTCTACGGTAGGTATGATCACTCCAAGCACGCGTCGGGATGGGTCGATGCCCGGGAGATCGCGCTGCTGTATGGAGCGCAGAGCCTTTGCCGAGGCCGTGTTGCAGGCCAGGATTACCAGATGGCATCCTGCGTCGAATAGGCGGCGCACGGCCTGCAGCGTAAAGTCATAGACTATGTCGAAACTGCGCGCGCCGTAAGGGGCGCGCGCATTGTCTCCGAGGTATAGATAATCGTACTGCGGCAGTCGGCTGCGTATTTCACGCAGAATGGTCAGACCTCCGTAGCCCGAGTCGAATATTCCGATAGGTGCTGTCACCTTTTGCAGATTTTATTTGATACCGAGTTTGGTCTTTACGAGCGGGGTGATGTTCTCAGCCGGAGCTCCGTAATAGAATACCAGAGTGGGGTCGAGATTCTGAATCAGGGTATAGTTGCCTTCACGTCCTACAGAATCAATTGCATTCTTGATATCGGTAGTGATGGGGAGAAGGAGCTCCTGATGCTTTTGAGAGAGCTCGGCATCCACCTTCTGTAGGAATTCCTGATAGCGGGCCTGCGAATCCTGGAATGCGCGCATCTTGCGGTCCTTGATAGCGGGCAGGGCATCCTTGTCCTGCTCCATGGCCTGAAGCTCCTCGACCTGTTTCTGGAGGTCTTCCTGCAGCGACTTGGCCTGAGCCTCATACTTTGACTGGATATCCTCCAGAGTCTTCTGAGCTTCGGCAGTGGCGGGCATGGCCTGCATTACCTCATTGACATCGACGAGGCCGATTTTTACGTTTTGGGCGGCTGCCATCATGGGGAGGGCGAGCGCGATGAAAAGAAGGAATTTCTTGATCATTGATTTTTATGTATTGTAGATTATAGTTGCCTGTCGGGCGCGTGTGTATCGCCGTGTCCTGCGGGTATGGTATTTCCCGGCCGACGGCCTCCCCGAGGGGTAGGGATGATTGTGTTCATCGGGGATAGGCAACACACGCAGTCGGCTGGGAAAGATTACTTCGAATAACCGAGTTTTGCCAGCACCTCATTGCTCACATCGATGCGCGGCGAGGCAAACACGATGCTCTGCGACGAAGCGCGGTCGAAAATCACCTGATATCCCTTTTCCTCGGCCACAGCCTTGACGGCATTATAGACGTCTTCCTGAATGGGCTTCATAAGCGACTGGCGCTTCTTGTAGAGCTCGCCTTCGGGTCCGAAATATTTGTATCGGGTATCAGTGACCTCCTTTTCCTTGGTCACGATTTCCTCTTCGCGTTTCTTCTTCTGGTCGTCGGTCAGGAATACCATGTCGGCCTGATAGTTCTTATACATGGTCTCGGCCTCCTTCGAGAGCTCAGCCACTTCCTTTTCCCATCGCAGGGATACCTGGTTGAGCTGCTCGTTGGCCATTTCGTATGCCGGCACATTGCGCAGCACGTAATCCATATCGACGAGCGCGAACTTCTGGGCATTCGCGCCCAAAGCGCAGCTTATGGCCACGAGGGCGATGATGAGGAGCTTTTTCATAAGCATTTAAAATTATAAGTTACTATTTTAGAACGCCGGGAGGGGAGATGGTAGCTTGAAATTAAGTATTTTTAGCATATTCTCCCATCCGCATCAGAATTCCTGGCCGAGCACGAAGTGGAGCTGGCTTCCGCCACGGCGCCCCTGTACCTTGTCGAAACCGTAGCCCCAGTCGATACCGAGGAATCCGAGCATCGAGAGGTAGACGCGGGCACCGACACCGGCCGAGCGCTTCAGATTGAAAGGCTGGAACTTATCGACAGCCGTCCAACAGTTGCCCGCTTCGGCAAACACCAGTGCGTAGATCGTCGTAGAGGGCTGGAGCATGAAGGGGAAGTGCAGCTCGAAGGTATACTTGGCGTAAGCGTAGCCCTCCTCGCCCCAGGGGGTGAACTGACCGTTCTCATAACCGCGCATCGACACCGTCTCCGTAGCATATGTAGACGAGCCCGACATGCCGTCGCCACCGAAATAGAAGGTCTCGAACGGGGTCTTGATGCTGCGGTTGTATGAGCCGAGCAGCGCGAAGTCGGCGCGGGTCATGAGCACCAGAGTCCACTGTCCGTCGGGATCCGTAAGGGGGGTGAACGTCTTGCTCTTGAACTTCAGTTTCCAGTACTCGATCCATTTATAGAGCTGCGCCTTGGCTTCCGCGTCATTGAGCGTGTTGGCCTCATAAGCGAGCTGGCTCCAGTTCTTTTTCTGGAAGAGCGATACCGGGGGAGTGAGCTGCAGGTCGAGCGAGAACTGCGATCCGCGGCGCGTATAAATCGGGTTGTCGATGGATGAGCGCGACAGCGAGAGATTCAGTGTCACCGCATTCGACACGCCATTGTTCATGTAATATAGCCAGTCCCAGTTCTTGAGGTAATACCAGCGGTAACCGAGCGAAGCCTGGAACATGAAATAATCGTCAGGCCAGGTCATACGCGTACCGAATCCCGCCTGCACGCCTGCCATCTGGAGCACCTTGTTGGGGTCGTAGGCATTCTGATAGGCGTAAGTGCCGTAGTTGCTGCCGTAGGAGCCTCCGTAATAGATTGAATTGAGATAGGCGTTGCTCCAGTTATTGTTGTAATAGCTCTGGTTGACGCCCGTATAGCGCGAATAGTCGGCCGAGATCGAGAACGACGTGGGGCGCTTGCCTCCGAACCAGGGGTCGAAGAACGAGATCGAATAGCTCTGATAATACTTCGCGTTGGTCTGGGCCGAGATAGAGAAAGTCTGGCCGTCGCCACGGGGGATAATCCCCTTGTAACTCTTCGGATTGAAGAGATTCTTCATCGAGAAGTTGGAGAAAGAGAGCGCCACCTGGCCGGTGACACCGGTCTGACCCCAGCCGAATGAAAGCTGCACCTTATCGTTGGGTTTCGACTCAAGATTGAGCACGATGTCGACGGTGCCGTCATTCTCGTTGGGTTCGGGGCGCATGTCGATGTTCTCCGGGTTAAAATGACCGGAGGCGGCGATTTCGCGCATCGAGCTGATGAGGTCGCTTTTGGAGAAGAGGTCGCCCGGGCGGATACGCAGGTCGCGGCGTATTACCTTCTCATAGAGCTGGTCATTGCCGTTGATCACCACCTGATTGATACGGGCCTGCTGCCCCTCGTGGATACGCATCTGCAGGGCCACCGAATCCCCCTCGATTTTCTCCTCGATCGGCACGATGTTGAAGAAAAGGTAGCCATTGTCGAGATATACGTTGGAGACGGCGTCGTCATCGGTAGATACGCGCTTGTCGAGGCGTTTCTGATTGTACACCTCTCCCGGGAAAATACCCAGGATATTGTTGAGTGTTTCGGTGGGGTATACCGTATTTCCGACCCATGAGATATCGGAGATATAGTATTTCTTACCCTCGTCGATGGTGAGGAACACGTCGACATGGTCATCATCGTAGCGGGCTACCGAATCATGTGTGATCTTGGCGTCGCGGAATCCGAGCTCGTTGTATTTCTCGATGATACGGCGGCGGTCGTCGGCGAAGTCAGAGTCGACAAACTTCTTCTGCTTGAAGAGATTGAGCAGATTGCCGTTCTCATTGGTCTTCTTCATGGTGCGCTTCACGCGGTTGTCGGAGAGCACTTCATTTCCTTCGACATAGATCTTGTGCACCTTGACTTTGTTGTGACGGTCGACGGCGATTGTGAGGATTTCCTGGTTTTCCTTGCTCAGGTCGGGCTGCTGTATCACGTTTACGGCAGCGTTTTTGAATCCCTTGGCGGCATAATACTTCTCCACGATCTGCTTGATGCGGCTGATGATGTTGGGAGTAAGCTGCTGTCCGGGCACGATGCCGAGCCGCTCATTGAGGTCTTTCTTTTCACCACCCTTTACCCCCTCGAACCGGAGTTCTGCCATACGTGGCTGCTGTCGGAGGGCTATGTTGAGCCACACCTTGTCGCCGAGCATCTTATCGACCGTGATCTGCACCTTGGAGTAGAGACCCTGTCGCCAGAAACGCTTCACGGCATTCGAGATGGCGTCGCCCGGGATATCTATGCGTTCGCCTACACTCAGGCCGGAATATCCGATGATCACATAATCCTCCACATGGCTGATACCGCTGACAGAAATGCCGGCGATTTCATAAGTGCGGGGGATAGGAGAATAGATTATTTCAGGATTATAGATGGTATCGCCGGCCACGGCATCAATCGGAGGCACCGGGGCGGTGGCCTGCGCTAAAGAGTCAATGGTCGCACCTGCCGACATAAGCAGGGCCAGAATGATAGAATATCTATTGGTCATTGGTTCTGGATTTGGGCGCTTGTCTTGCCGAATCGGCGTTCGCGGCGTTGGAAATCGATGATGGCTTCGGCATAGGCTTCCTTGCCGAAGTCGGGCCAAAGTATGGGGGTGAAATAGAGTTCGCTGTAGGCGATCTGCCAGAGGAGGAAATTGGAGATCCGTTCCTCGCCGCCGGTGCGTATGAGCAGGTCGGGATCGGGTATGCCGGCCGTGGCGAGCGAGGCGTCGATATCGGCTTCAGAGATATCCTCGGGGGAGATTTCGCCGTCGAGGGCCTTGCGGGCCAGTCGGCGTGCGGCCTCGGTGATTTCCCATCTGGCCGAATAAGAGAGGCACATTCCGAGCGTCAGGCCTGTGCAATGGGCTGTGGCCTTTTCGGCATTGAGGAGGCGCATTCTGGCCGACTCCGGGATCCGGGCGATATCGCCGATCAGGCGGATGCGGACATTGTTGGCCAGCAGTTCCGGGAGCTCGCGCTCGATGGCCCATCCGATGAGTTCCATCAGCGTGTCGACCTCCTCTTGCGGGCGGTTCCAGTTCTCGGTCGAGAACGCGTATAGGGTGAGATACTCGATGCCGAGGTCGGATGAGAACTCAGTGGCGCGGTGCACAGCCGTCACGCCTTCGGCGTGTCCGGCGCTACGCGGCTGTCCTTTGAGATTGGCCCATCGCCCGTTGCCATCCATTATGATGGCCACATGGCGTGGAATCCGGCTCTTGTCAATATTTTCAAGCAATGCATCGAGGCTCATATCTGTATCAGAGGGGAGAGGGGGAATATTGGGTTTTAATCAGGTTAATGTCGGGCAGAGAGGCTAATCCTTGTAATTGCAGGTCTGGCACCGTTTGGAGAATTCGTAGCTTATCGTGAATGTCAGTGTCGAGTACCAGTCGGTATTCTTCACGAAAGAGCTCTTGATCCCCATCGGGTCGTCGAGCTGCGGTCCATCAAGGCGGTCGGTGAAGACCTTCTTCATCAGAAACTCCACTCCGAGGTTCAGCCTCTTGTTGATTTTGAACTTCGCGCCGATGCCGAAGGGGAGCGTGAATCCGGCCGATGTATGGCCATCGACACTCCACATCGTCACCGACAGGCCGCCCGTGATGTAGGGGGAGAAGCGTTTCAGTTTACGGTATCGCTCTCCGATACCGTAATTGAAGAAGTTGAATTCCGCCATTTCGCCGAGTTCGAAGAACGTGGTCGAGAAGCGGTAGGTTTCTCCGGAGGGGAATACGTTGGTCATCTGTTCGGAATTGCCGCGCAGTCCTCCGGTATAGAAATTGGTCTTGAAAGCCCATCTCGGATTGGCGATGTAGCGGAGGAGGAGTTCCAGATCCCAGGAGGGGTTCTGATAGAGGTTGGAGGTATTGGCATCGCCCAGATATCCGGTCATGCCGATGCCTCCACCGATGTCAAACCGGTAGTCTTCCTGTGCCATCATCCTCACCGGAGAGGCGAGGATAAGCAGAATCAGGGGAAGCAGCAGGCGGACGATCATATTCCTTAAGATATCCTGAGGGGAAATAGGTTTAAAACAGAAGTCGCATTATGGGGTTGCCATCGGGGGCTCAGAAGAGCGGGGCGAAAGTAAGTCGGGCCAGTACGGCGCGCCATACGTAGGGGTTGAGCCGGCCGTCGGCCATGCGTCCGCCGAACATATAGATGTACGGGCAATCCCACTCCACATCCGCACCATCCACGAAATAGCTGATGCGCTTCACGTCGGCGGGGCGGCGGGAGGCGCGTGTCTGCCATGCCGCATCAAGCGATGCATCCATCGGAGATGTGGCTATTACGGCATCCGCCTGATAGAACGACCGTATATAATCCGGGAGCTGGAGCAGCGATCCGGCTTCCATCCAGTTGACACCATTGTCGTACGACAGATACACGGTGCGTCCTATAGAGCCGTCCTGCGCGCGTCCGCCCAGAGCCAGGAGCACGCTGAACTCGGTCTGTACCCAGGAAGTGGTGGTCTGACGGTAGTTGAAATACGGCAGCACCAGCACATCCTGCATGGCCGGCAGAGGAGTATTCGAGATTTTAGCCCAGTTAGCGCCATCGTAGGCCCATGTATCGCCATAGACAGCGCCGCCGCGGCGGCCGCCTGTAAACTGGCCGATCGGGTCGGTGGCCCATTTTGAGGTAAACGAATTGAAGTTCGAGAGCCCTTCGGTGGGGAAATCGGCCGGAATCTCCACTGCGGCGTAAGAGGCGGGGCGTGGCCATATGTCGTGATAATAGCGTCCGGCATCCTGTCGCACGCCAAGCACTGCGTTGCCGAAGGCTCCGATCAGCGTAGTCCAGTCGGCTCCGGTGGTTTGCCATTGTCTGCCGTCGGCCGAGGAGTAGAGAGTGCCGTCGGTGTCGAGTATGTAAAGTTCCGAATCAGTGGCCGTGAGCGAACGCACCTGCGGAGCGAACGGAAGCGAGAGAGCAGTCTTGGTCCATGATGCGGCTGCCAGATCGGAAGATACGGCCAGAGTATAGGAGCCGTCGGCCTCCTGCATCAGCGTGTAAGCCTTACCGTTGAGGTCTACGGTGCGTTGCTCCCGGGGCGACGGTGCAGCGGAGGGGAGCGGGGCGAGAGCCGTATTATCCCACATAAGCGAATCGGCCACCATCTTATGCACATTGACCTTCAGCGTATAAGTCCGCGACAGAGCTCCGTCCTCAGTGGCAAGAGTCAGCGTGACATTGCCCGTGAAGTCGATGGAGTCGGTGGGAGAGGTCTTATAGTCCACCACACCGGTGCGCGTCGTGCCACCCGTCATTTCAATCTCCGCCTTTGACACTGCAGCCGGGAACGTGATCTTCGGCACGAGCTTATTGATGCTTGTGCCTACCGGGAGAGAGTCGGCATTGAAAATCACCGCATGGTCAAGGTCGATTGAGAAAAATACGGAGTCAAGGTTGGCCATCACCTTGGAGTCGGCCGTAAGGGAGAACCCCTGTACGGCTACCGAGAGCGCCGGCTCATATGCCGGCTCGTCAGACTTCTCGGCATTACAGGCGCCCAATGCGATCGCGGCCCCTAACAGGCAGGGGAGCGCACGCATGGGTATGTGGGCTGGTTTCAACAGTTTCATGAATAAAAATTGCTTTCAACCTGCAAAGATAATACATTATTACGAAATATGCCTAATGAACTATCCGCAAAATTGAGATATGGGGTCATCGTCAGTTGATCCGGGAGAGTTGACGGCCCATGCCGTTCAGTGGCAGTGGTGGTATAATCTTACGTAATTGCCTCCGATCTGCATGTCTTCCTGCAGGGTCAGGGCGGATGGATTGAAGTCGGGAGCCTTTACACCTTTCCCGAGCATGACCGGAGATGTCTCCACGCGTATGGCATCGAAAATGTCGAGGTCGATGAACTCCTGGAGCACTTCGCGCCCCCCTTCCACGAGAATCGCGTTGAAACGGTGGTCGGTATAGAGGCGGCGCAGAAAGTCGGGCAGGGATTCGGATGGTTCGCGCAGGATATGGTCGCGCTGCAGGATGCGTGCATCCGCGGGCAGGCGGCTGCTACGGCGCGATATCGCCACCGGCTGGTCGGGAGCCGGCCAGAGGCGGCAGTCGAGTCGCGGATTGTCGGCTATTACGGTATTCACCCCGGCCATTACCCCCTGGAAAGAGGCCCTGAGCCGATGCACCGCCAGCTGGCCGAGCATTGAAGAGAATACCACTCTCTGCGGCGCAGCAGTGGTGGCGCCGTCAGGTATGCCCGATCCGATATACGCATCGGCACTCTGCGCCCATTTAAGCATCACAAACGGGCGCCCGAGACGGTGGGCTGTCATGAAATGCAGATTCAGATCAACGCACTCCTTCTCCAGCACACCGGTAGTGACCTCGCATCCGGCATCGCGGAGCATCCTCAGTCCGCGGCCCGCCACTTCCGGGAACGGGTCGGTGGCCCCGACCACCACGCGTCGTATCCCTTCGCGGATGAGCAGCGAGGCGCACGGAGGCGTCTTGCCGAAATGCGAGCAGGGCTCAAGAGTGACATATATGGTGGATTGCGGCAGCAGCGGGCGGTGAGCCGCGCTTACGGCACGCACCGCGTTGACCTCGGCATGGGGTCCGCCGTATCGGCGGTGCCACCCCTGGCCGATGATCCGTCCTCCGGGAGCCACGATCACCGCTCCCACCATCGGATTGGTGAAAGTGTGGCCATAGCCGCAGGCCGCCAGCTGAAGCGCCCGGCGCATATATATGATATCTTCAGACAAAATGTCCATAATAGGGAGTCGGAATTTAAACAATAGTAAGTGATCGCAGACAATCGCCTGCCAGCGGGGACTGAAAACATCCTGCCGCGGGCATAAAATGATCGCTTACCCTTTAATAAACGCCGCATGAAGTCAACTTATTTTTGCGTGCGTGCGAATTTATTAGTATATTTGTCGGCAGATTTGTGGCTACCGCATATCTGCACAAGCGTACTAACCAAAATAATATTCATGAAGGCAATACGAACCCTTGCGGTCGCCACATTGCTCGGCGCCGCATCAATCACAACAGCTATGGCTCATGAGAATCCTTTCCTGAAGCCTTATGCCACACAGTATGAAATCGCTCCCTACTCGGAGATAGAGATTTCCGACTTCATCCCCGCCATCAAGGCCGGCATAGAGGAACAGGACCGCAACATCGAGGCAATCGTGAAGAACCGCGCCGTGCCCGACTTCGACAATACCATCCTCCCGCTTGAGAATCTCAGCCCGATTCTGGAGCGTGTGGCATCGGTGTACTATCACTTCGACAACGCACTTGGCACCCCCGAGTTCGCAGCCCTCGCCGACGAGGCCATACCTCTGCTCAACGAGGCCTCCAACCGTGTCAACCTCAACGACGCCCTCTTCGACCGCATCCGCCAGGTCTACGACCGCCGCGACGAGATGGGGCTCACGCCGGTGCAGAAACGTCTGGTAGAGAAGTATTACCGCCAGTTTGCCGAGCAGGGAGCCGCCCTCCCGGCCGACAAAAAGAAAGAGCTCGTGCGCATCAACGACGAGCTTGCCAAACTCTTCATCCAGTACAACAAAAACCTGCTTGGCGCCACCAACGCCTTCTACATCGCAGCCGACGAGAATGAAGTGGCCGGTCTGCCCGAGTCATCGCTCGGCATGGCCCGCGAAGAGGCCAAATCGCGCGGCATGGAGGGATACGTGTTCACACTTCACGCCCCGAGCCGTCTGCCGGTGCTCACCAATGCCGACAACCGCGAGCTGCGCCGCAAGATGTACGAAGGCTACACCTTCCTTGCCTCCACCGGAGAATTCAACAACATCCCCGTAATCGAGAAAATCGTGGCCCTGCGTGCCGAAAAGGCAAAAGTGATGGGCTTCGACAACTTCGCCCAGATGATGACCTCCCGCGTGATGGCCAAGACTCCCGAGGCTGCCGAGAACCTGCTCATGCAGGTGTTTGCACCCGCCGTGGCCCGCTCGGCCGAAGAAGTGGCCGACATGCAGGCCCTCGTGGATGCCGAAGGAGGCAACTTCAAGATCGCACCCTGGGACTATTACTACTATGCCGAAAAGGTAAAGAAACAGAAATACGACTTCGACGAAGCCGAAGTGCGCCCCTACTTCTCGCTCGACAATGTGCTCAAGGGACTCTTCGATGCAGCCGGGCGTCTCTACGGCATAAAGATGGTAGAGCTCCCCGACGCTCCGAAATACATGGATGAAGTGACAGTCTACGACGTGCAGGATGCCGCCACCGGCGAGCATATCGCAGTGTTCATGACCGACTACTTCCCCCGCGCCTCCAAGCGCCAGGGCGCCTGGATGGAAGAGCTTCAGTCGGCCGGACTCTATGAAGACGGCCAGATGAAGCGCCCCATCGTATACAACGTAGGCAACTTCACCCGCCCCTCAGGCGACACCCCCGCGCTGCTCACCATCGACGAGGTAGAGACCACGTTCCACGAGTTCGGCCACGCCCTGCAGGGTATGCTCACCCGCGCACCCTACAAATCGCTGGCCGGCACGCACGTAGACCGCGACTTCGTGGAGATGCCCTCGCAGATGAACGAGCACTTCGCCTTCTCCCCCGAACTGCTCAAGAGCTACGCCCGCCACTACAAGACAGGCGAAGTGATACCCGACTCGCTGATCACCAAGCTCAACAACTCCTCCAAATTCAACCAGGGCTTCACCACCACCGAACTGGCCGGAGCCGCACTGCTCGACCTCGCATGGGGTCAGCATGACGGCAAGAACGTCGACGTGATGGGATTTGAGAAGGAAGTGGCTGATAAAATCGGGATGCCCGAGGAGATCACATTCCGCTACCGCTCACCCTACTTCAAGCACATCTTCGGCGACGACGGTTATGCCTCGGGCTACTACACCTACCTCTGGAGCCAGGTGCTCGAGGCCGATGCCTGGGAGCAGTTTGAGGAAAAAGGTATCTTCGATGCCGACAACGCCCGCCGTCACAAAGAGCTGATACTTGAACCCGGCGATACAGAAGACGCCATGGTGCTCTTCGAGCGCTTCCGTGGCCACAAGCCCGACCCGCACGCCCTGCTTCGTCTGCGCGGCTTCGAATAAACCGCACATTCACCCTTACAGAATCAAAAGAGGTCTGTGTCATGACAAATGGCACAGACCTCTTTTTCAGTTTGCCCGACACGGCGATAATCAGGCGTATATATGTCTATCTGTCGGCGCGTCAGGAAGCTGTGGTATCGGCTTCGGCGGGGTGAGATGCCTCGTAGGCCTCGGCGGCCGCTTTCAGCTGAGCCTGAGAGGCGGCATCCTTCTGCCAGTGGAACGGCACAAAGTCGCTCTTCGGATCAACCCACGAGGGTTTGCGGCATGCAAGAATAATGAACGGAAGGATCACAAACAGAGCCACACCGCCGAACAGCACGGTATACCATACCGTAGTCGAGCCCATCGCAATCTGCGACGGCGGGAAGAAACTCAGCACGAATGCGAGCAGCGACCCGAGGAAGCCTACGCCCGATACGATCCAGAGCAGACCGTTGCCATGCTTGCCGATGCGGAAGGGGCGCTTGGCATCCTTCATCGAATAGCGCAGATATATTGACGCTGCAAACATCAGCAGATACGCTATAAGATAAAGCAGCACAGTAAGCTGCGACAGAATCTGATAGAAACTCTGCACCGAAGGCATCACCACAAACAGCAGCGACAGCAGCGTCACGGCCAGACCCTGGATGAGCAGTATGTTCTTCTGCACGCCGGCCTTGTTGGTCTTCTGCAGGAAGGGGGGGAGATACCCGGCCTGACCCACGGCGAAGATACCTTTCGACGGACCTGCCACCCACGTCAGCACACCGGCCAGCACACCGAAGGCCAGAGCGATGGCGATGATGGGAGTGAACCACTCCATATGGAACGACTTCATGTAATTGTCGAACCCCACAAGCAGACTCTGCACAAGATTGATATCCTTAGCCGGGATAATCACACCCAACGAATATGTGCCGAGCACGAAAATGAGCACCGTCACAAGCGCACCGCCGAACACCGCCTTAGGATAATTGACCGTAGGATTCTTGATATCCCGCACATGCACACCCGACATCTCCATACCCGCATAGAACAGGAATATCGATGCAGCCAGCACCACATTGTCGAAATTGGTGAAGTCCGGGAAGAAATCACCGTGGAAATTCATCTGCGAATGACCGCCGCAGGCCAGGAAAATCACGCCGCACACCACGAGGATGCAGGCCGGAATGATGGTGCCCACCATACCTCCGATTTTCGATATCTTGCCTACCCAGCCCAGACCCTTAAGCGAGATCAGCGTGGCCAGCCAATAGATGACGAGCACCACAGCCAGGGTATAGAAGCGGTTGGCCGCCAGATGCGAGTCGGCCACGTGGTCCATGCCGATGAATGCCAGCGACACGGCACCGAAAGTAAGCACCGTGGGATACCATATCGTACTCTCGATCCACTGCAGCCAGATGCCGAGGAATCCTAACTTACTGCCGAACGCCTCGCCGACCCATCTGAACATACCGCCCTGCTGATAAGGGAAGAGAGCAGCCAGTTCGGCCGCCACAAGCGACACAGGGATAAGGAACACGATAGCCGCGAAAAGATAATAAAATGCCGAACTCATGCCGTAGACCGCCTCAGCCGGGAGGCCACGCAGTGATACCACGGCCACGATATTCATGATCATAAGGGTACCGACACCCAGCTTGGCGGCTGTCTTGACGGTGGCCTTTGTTTGGGATACGGAGTTAGTTGCCATAGTCCATAGTTTTAAACGGTTGATAATTGCGAAGCCTGACTTAGGGTGTCCCCTGCAAGGTAAAAAGGTAGAGAAGGAGGGTGGTGGCTTCGCCGGGAATAAAAGAGGATTTCCTGGGGCTCAGCCGGTGATGCTGACACGGTCGCCGTTCATTACGCCGAGCCCGAGCGACTGCATGAAATACTTCACGGCCGCCTGAGCCTTTACCGAATTGCCGGCGCTGTCGAGCGGAGGTGCGAAAGCCGCGATGCCGAGCACCCCCGGCAGCACGCCCAGCACACCGCCACCGACGCCGCTCTTCGCCGGAATGCCGGAAGTATAGAGCCAGTCGCCGGTGTGCTGATAGAATCCCACAGTGGCGATAAGCGTAGTGATCTTCGGTGCGATTTCGCGACTGAACACCTGCCGCCCCGTCAGCGGATTGACGCCACCGGCGGCAATCGTGGCCGCCATAGCGGCAAGCTGGGCACTGGTCACACCCAGAGAGCACTGCCGTGTATACAGGTCGAGGCTCATGTCAGGGTCGTCATAAATGCGGTCATAATTCTTAAGAAGCCAGGTGATGGCCCGGTTATTGAAGTTTGTGGCGCTTTCACTCTTATAAAGTTCATCGATAAGCTCCGGTGCCGAGCCGCAGAGATCAGTGATATTATCGGTGATAGCCTTCCACTTGGCATCGGAATCCCCCTTGGGGTCGATCATCGAGCAGGCCGATATCGCTCCGGCATTCACCAGCGGTGTCGAGGGGTGGTCGTTCTCAAGCAGGATCGCGAAAATCGAATTAAACGGCAGTCCGGTGGCATCGGCGCCTATTTTCTGCAGCACCCCGGCCGGGGAATGCTGCCGCATGGCAAGGATAGCCGTAGGCACCTTCGAGATAGACTCGATGCCGAATTTATATCCGGTATCACCGAAATTGAAGGCAGTGCCGTCGGGCAGCATCACGCTAAGGCCAAAGAGCTTGGGATCGATATTGGCAAGAAACGGGATGTAATCCGCATTGGCGCCTCCGGTCAGCGACGCGGCATTAGAGTAGGCCTCGCGGGCCGCTTCTTCGATACGGGATTTGGAAAGGGTAATGTCCATACGCGTGAGATGGTGAAAATACAGTAAAAAATGAAGGTGACAGCAAAAGCCGTGTGACCGAAAGAAAAATGTTCGGCCGGCTGACACCGGTCAGAACCGCGGTGCCGGCCGGCCGAAGTATGGTAAAGGGGTAGGGCGATGCATGAGGGAGAGCCTCCCCCCCCGAGCGTCGCCCTACGGGTTGTGGCACGGATTACTTACCGGTATGGTTGAATGTCTTGGATACAAGCGGCACATTCTTCTCCATAGCGATACGTGTCGGAGTCGGATACTCCAGAGCGTTAAGCTCGGTCACGGCGAAGCGGATATCGTTGAGCAGCTGGTCGGCCATGTCGCGGCTGAATCCCTGCTTGCAGAGCACACGCATCACCACTATATTCTCGATATTGGCAGGCAGCGTATATGCCGGCACCATCCACCCCTTCTGGGCGAGCTTGTCCTGAAGGTCGAAGAGGGTCCACTTGGCCGACTTCTGCACATCGGGCTTCATGAGCCATGTGAAGATCGGGTTGGGCACATCAGGAGAATACGGCTGGAACTCCGGCATCGCGGCCACCTGCGAATGCAGATACTTCGCGATCGAAAGGGAATTGAACTGAATGTTCTTGTACCCTTCGAAACCGAGACGGATAAACTGATAGTACTGACCCAGAATCTGGGCGGCAGGGCGCGAGAAGTTAAGGCCCACCTGACTGATTTCGGCGCCCAGGTAATTGACACTGAACGACATCACATCCGGCAGATACTTCTTATCCTTCCATGCCACCCATCCCAGACCGGGATATACGAGGCCGAACTTATGGCCCGACGTACTGATCGAGAGTACCCATTTCAGGCGGAAATCCCACTTCACATCCGGGAAGAGGAACGGCAGAATGAAGCCACCCGTAGCCGCATCCACGTGAATCGGGATATCGTAGCCGGTCTTGGCGTTATATGCGTCAAGTGCCTTGTCGAGCGCCTCGACATCATCGTTAAGGCCGGTCCAGGTGACACCCTGTATCGGCACGATGCAGATAGTATTCTCATCACACATCTTCAGCGCCTCCTCCGGATCGAGAGTGGTCTTCTCAAGAGTAAGGGGGACGGTACGCATCTCGATCTGCCAGAGCTGGGCGAACTTCTCCCACACTACCTGATATCCGGTAGAGATTACGAAATTCGGTTTGTCGTAGGGTTTCCCCTCCTTCATGCGGCGTTCGCGCCACCGGATCCAGGCGGCGATACCGCCGAGCATACATGCTTCCGACGAACCGATGGCCAGTGCGCCGGTCTTCCATTGGTTGGTCTCCGGAGTGTTCCAGAGATTGGCTATGATATTGATGCACTTACCGTTCATCACGGCGATACGCGGATATTCGGTCTCGTCGATGTAGTTGATGTTGATGGCCTCATTCATCAGGCGTGTGGCATACTCGTCCATGTAGGTAGTCACGAACGTGGCGAGGTTAAGACGCGGCTGAGTCTGCGCAAACGTCTCATCCTTCACCATCTGGTATGCGATTTCCGGTGTCGTGGGGCCTGTGGGAATTTTGTCGACAGGAGCGGCCTGCAGCATGGCATCTGAACCGAATACGTCGGTCTTTGCATCGCCATTACGAAAATTGGGATCTATTTTCGGGTCGAGCATAATGATTGGTTTTTATAAGAATTAATGGTTGATAATATCTGAATGGCCTGTGGTCGGCGTGGCGGTGATAATAAATCGCAACCCCGGCCTTGGGCATCAGGCTTCAGGAGTGTCATTCATACGGAGTGGACTGAAAAAAAGATATAAGCATATCAATATGATTCAATCTGCTACTGTTTCTTTAACACCGGGAAAACCGAAAAGTTTATCAGTCGGGTATTCTTACATATTGAAAGTTGAAAGGTCACGGTGAAAGGTCACGGTGTTGAGGGCGTCCGGAGGTGTGACCGGGTGCCGGGGAAGGTCAGCCGCATCATTCACGCCGGATGCAGGTATCAAGGTGTGGACGGGAACCTAATGGTGGCGAAGTATGTTGAGATAAGTAAACAAATACAAATCACAGCAAATGGAATGGATCGTACAGACCTTGCGCGATAATCCCTCGCTTGCCGTATTCCTCACCATAGGCGTCGGCTTCTACATAGGGCAATTGAAATATAAGTCATTCTCACTGGGCACCGTCACCTCGGTGCTGTTGGTGGGTGTGCTGGTAGGGCAGCTCGACATCCCGGTGCCCGGGCCGCTGAAGGATGTGTTTTTCCTCCTCTTCCTCTTCTCGATAGGCTACAGCGTCGGGCCGCAGTTCTTCCAGGCCCTGCGTGGCGACGGCTTGAAACAGGTGCTGTTTGCCGTTGTGGTCTGCGTGTTATGCCTGCTCTGCACGTGGGGAGTGGCTGTGTGCATGGGATATGATATCGGAGAGGCCGTGGGCCTTTTGGCCGGAGCGCAGACCATGTCGGCAGTGATCGGCGTGGGCACCGACACCATCAATACCCTCGCCGTAAGCGAAGCCCAGAAACAGTCGTGGCTCGGAATAATACCCGTATGTTACGCCGTGACTTACGTATTCGGCACCATCGGATCGGCCTATCTTCTTGCCAATCTCGGCCCCTGGATGCTTGGCGGCATAAAGAAAGTAAAGGCAGAGACAGCCGAACTGGAGAAAAAGATGAACCAGGGGAGCGGCGACACCGACCCCAACTACTTCAAGGCCCTTCGCCCGATAGCATTCCGGGCCTATAAGACCACAGCCGACTTCTTTGCCACCCCGCGCGCCCCGCGTGAGATAGAGGATTATCTGGCCGCCCAGGGGCGGCGCCTCTTCGTGGAGCGCGTGCGCTCCGGAGGGAAGATAACCGATGTGACGCCCGACAACACGGCATTGACCGTAAGCAGCGGCGATGAGATAGTGCTCAGCGGCCGGCGCGAGAATATCGTGGGCGACGAAAGCTGGATCGGCCCCGAAGTGGCCGATGCCGAGATACTCGATTTCCCGGCCGAAGAGCTGGATGTCACCATAGCGTCGAAATCGGTAGATAAGATGACCGTCGACACGCTGCGCCATCAGAAATTCATGTACGGCGTGACGATAAAGCGCATCATCCGCGCCGGAGTCAACGTGCCGGTACTGGCCAACGTAGCCCTGCACCGTGGGGATGTAATCACCATCGTAGGGCTCGAGCGCGAGGCTAAGGCAGCCGCATCCGAAATCGGTTACGCCGACCTGCGCACCACCAAGACCGACCTCGTGTTTGTAGGACTTGGCATCTTCCTGGGCGGACTTATCGGTTCGCTGGCAATCCATTTCGGCAAGGTCCCCGTAAGCCTGAGCGTCAGCGGCGGCGCGTTGATCGCCGGTCTGGTGCTTGGCTGGCTGCGGTCGAAGCACCCCACATTCGGGCGACTGCCGCGCTCATCGGTATGGCTGATGGACAATCTGGGACTCAACATGTTCATAGCCGTGGTAGGGATTTCGTCGGGTCCGTCGTTTGTAAGCGGGTTCAGGGAAGTCGGTTTCGTGATGTTCCTGATGGGTATCATAGCCACCTCACTGCCGCTGATACTTGGAGTGATCATCGGTAATAAAGTGTTTAAATTCCCGGCAGCCATCACCCTCGGATGCTGCGCCGGGAGCCGCACCACCACAGCCTCGCTCGGTGCCGTGCAGGATGCGGTGGGAAGTTCGATACCGGCCATGGGATACACCGTCACCTACGCCATAGGCAATACCCTTTTGATACTCTGGGGCGTGGTGATAGTGCTCATGATGAGCTAATGGCGCCCCCGTAAGTAAGAAAATCACGTAAGTAATAAAGTCATATAAATAAGAAAGTCACGCTGCCTCCCGAAGTGGGGCAGCGTGACTTTTATGCAATCCTCCGGCCGGGTGGAATCCGGTCAGAGCAGGGGGTAGATGTCGGAGGCGTGTGCGTGGCGTGACCGGACGGTTATTCCTCCGGAGTCATGAGGAGGTCGACTGTGATGGCCGGCTGCACGTAAGTCTGCACAAACTCGCGGAGTGCCTCCGGAGTGAGGGTGGCCAGTTCTGCCTCGTAATCCTTGTCGTAATCAATGCCGTAGCGGTCGTATCCCTTCATTACGCTGAGCCAGTAGGCATTGTCGCCACGGTTGTCGGCCGCATCGCGGAGCATACTCTCCTTCATCTTCTCAAATTCCGCCGGAGTGATCTCCCGGGCCATCTCCGCGATAGTGGCACCTACGGTGGCCGAAGTCTCATCGGCATGGGCCGGATCGGTCTTGATATAAGTAGGCATCATGAATTCCGACGGATCATCGCCGTTCATCCCGGCTATGAGTGAAGAGTGCCCCTTGATCGAATAGATCCACCCCTTGTCTTCGCGCAGGTCGGCCATCAGGCGGGCCTTCAGCACATCCCATGCCATCTGCGTGAGCATCAGATTGCGGCGCGAATAGGGGCAGGGGAGATGGCGGAACTGATACACGATAGCCTGCGGATTCTCCATCGGTTCGGAGAAACGGTGACGCACCGGAGCCGGAGCGAAGTGATACCCTATATCCTTCGGCTTCTCCATGCGCCCGGCCGCCGGGAGCGAAGCCACATAGCGCTCCAGCAGGTCGCGCAGGGTGTCATAGTCGAAATCACCGGCGATAAAGAACGTGAAATCGGAGAAATCGGCAAACCGGTCGCGGTAGATATCCATAATGCGTGAATAGTCGGCATTACGCACAGCCTGCAGGTCGGGATGACCGCCCAGCGGGTGATGGTCGTAGACATTGCGTGTGATCGAATCTCCCATCACATGAATGGCCGAGTGCAGACGCCCCTCCATCTGAGTGGTGCGCGAGGCGATACGCGACGCGAACGCGGCCGAATCCGGGCGCATGGCCGTAGCCTTCAGCCAAAGCAAGCGGAAGCCGTCTTCAAGATTATCGGCGGTAGTGGCGAGTTCCACGCATTCCTCGGTATTCTTTACCTCCACACTCGTCTTGATGTCGCGCCCCTTCAGCAGACGTCGCAGGTCAGACTGAGAGTGGCTTCCGGCCCCCCCAAGAGCCATGGCATCCTCAAAGAGCTTTACCGAAGCCGCGTCAGCCGGGTCATAATGCTGCGAAAAACCGCCGGGGCCGACACCGCGCACCAGCACCTCGCCCGGTTTCGAGTCCGACCGGCGGGCATATACGCGTATGCCGTTTGACAGGGTCAGCAGACGCGTGCCGTCAAGAGCGGCCTCACGCTCATCGGCGATCGAGCCGCGCTGAGGTTCGGTCTCAAGCAGAGTACCCTCGGTAGAGAGATACTCGAACGGAGTCAGGGCTGCAGGGTCTACAGACTCATAGGCAGCCGTCACCTCCTCCTCTGTGGGAACGGGAGTCGGGCGACCCGACGGCACATAAAGCAGCGCCACATGGCCGCGTCCCGATTTACCCTCCGACGGGAGAGCCGTGATGTCGGCCAGCCAGAGGCGTGCATCCTCGGCAGTGAGAGTGGGGAGTATTGCCATAGCCTCGGCATAATCGGCTTCCGGATCAGCCAGCGGTCGGCCTTTCAGATAGTGGGCAGAGAGTTCCTTGGCCATATCGGTATTGGAGCGTTTCAGCGCCTTGTCGCGGTCGGCGGCAGCCTTCCCGGCAGCTTTCTGCAGGGCATCGGCAAATTCGCTATCCGAGAAACCGAGGGTGCGGGCGCGCTCGATCTCGGCATGCAGACGGCTGACGGCCTCCGTCTCATGTCCGGCCTTGGCGATGGTGCGGAGCATAAGCGCTTCGGGCGACGTGGCGAGCAGAAAGCGTGAATCACCTACGCCCGTCTTGGAGAACACCGCATCCGGGCGGAGCTCGGCATCATCGATGCGCTCCACAATCATGTCGATGCAGATATCCGACAGGAGTTTGCGGCGGGTGCGCTCAGCCGGTGTCAGCGAATCCGGGTCAGCATGCTTGTAATAGAGGGTCACTGCGGAATAAGCCTGCTCCGGATCACTCTCCACCACGCTTATCAGTCGCTCGTTGGGAGCTATAGTAAAATCAGGTACCGCAGGACTCCCCTCGGGCACCTTTATGTCGGAGAACATCGCTATTATCTTCTGTTCGATGGCCTTCGGGTCGACATCACCGGTCACGATGATGGCCTCCGTATCCGCCCGGTGCCACTTATGATAGAAATCCCGCAACTGCTGAGGTGGAAAATTCTCCACAATTTCCATCTTGCCGATAGGCATTCGTGTGCCGTAGGGGCTGCCGGGATAGAGGCGGGGAGCCGCCTTTTCGAGCATACGGTTGGCCGCGCCGCTGCGCTGGCGCCATTCCCCCTTGATCACGCCGCGCTCGGCATCGATATCGGCATCGGCAAGAGTAAGCGCAGTGCTCCAGTCGCGCAGCACGAGCAGACAGGAGTCGACAGCCGATTCGCGCGTCACCGGCACTTTCGAGATATTGTATACAGTCTCCTCCATTGAGGTATAGGCATTCAGGTCGGCACCGAATTTCACACCTAACGTGGCGAGCCACTCGATGATGGAATTGCCGGGGAAATGCTCCGTGCCGTTGAAGCACATATGTTCAAGGAAGTGGGCCATGCCGCGTTCATCCTCCTCCTCCACAAGCGAGCCGAAACCGCGCGAGATGAAGAAATCGGCGCGTCCGGCGGGTTGCTCGGAGTGGCGGATGTAGTATGACAGACCGTTGGGCAAAGTGCCCTGAGTCACTTCCGGAGATGCCGCACTCAAGGCCTGCGGCATCATGAGGGCCGCCAGGGCGGCCAGTCGGATAGATTTTAGATTCATAACATTAAGTCTTATAGTCGGTATGGTTGATAAGTAAGTGTTCAAATTTAAACGATAGTAAGTGAAAAGAAATCTTTTATACAATCTGCGGCTTGTTTTTTGCCGCTTTCGGCTTGTCGCTCAGTCGCATAGCCCGCTATGCTCCTTCACTCCGCACCGAAATCGACTAAAAAACAACCTCGCATATTGTATAAATTAAATTTGAACACTCACTTATTGATGGTAGATAATATCGGAATCGGATAGGCTCCGGTAGAGTCAGAAACTGAATACGGCTGCCGCGCTCCATTCCAGAGCATGTGGAGAGGTGGAGAGCCGTGTATAGCCGATACGGGCGCGTACCCCCAGAGCGTATCTCCGCGATAGGGCGCAGTCGGCTTTGGCCTCTGCTGAAAATGATGTCGCGCCGCAGGAAGCATTGAGGAATCCTGTGGTCACGGCCTCGTGGAGATCGGCTTCGGCAGCATCGCCGGGAGCCGGGAGCTCAAGCAGCGAGGTGCGGGGGATACGGTGGGAGGCCGATAGGGTCAGCATGGCGCACAGACGGTCGGAAAATCTGCGGTCGGCATAGAGCTCCATGCCTATGGATGCCGTGTCGATAAGGCGGTCGCGGCGGGGGGTGAGGTATACGGTGCGTCGGTGGGAGAGGGTAGCGTAAGGGGATATGCCGATCATCGTGCGGTCGAGATACAGCTCATAGAGCAGCCGGAGATACTCCGAATGATGATTGTCGGCCAGAATCTCCAGACTTCCGATTTGCGGATATGTGCCCGAAGTGGCGTCGCCGAAGATATTCTCCGAGCCGTGGCGGCGGTAGATGCGGGCCCCGATTTCAGCCTCCATACGGTGGCGCCCGGCGGATTGTCGCCATCCGGCGGAGAGGTTGAGTTCCTTATGCCAAAGAGAGGCCATCGGCAGACGGTTGAGATCCTCTATGACGTGTGTCTGGTCGGTCAGCGAAATGTCGGCGTTGAGGAAAGCTCCCGATTCACGTTCGGAAATCAGATTGAGCGACAGACCGTAGGAATGACAGTCATTGTAGGTAGAAGTGCCGGTGCCGGCAAAGCGGTAGTAATGCGATCCCAGTCCGGTGAGATGATAGATCTTCGACACACCGAGTTCGCTCATGAACGCGATGTCCGACGACTGGCGGAACTTATCGAAATACAGCGCCAGAGCAGCCGTATATCCGAATGCGGCTCGGTATCCGGCACCGATGGCAATGGTCAGGTCGCCGGTGATGTCGCGCGGGCGCGGATCGACATTGCGGTAGGATAGCACAGCCGTATATCCACCGCAGACACCCCATATGACACGTCGTGCGGTATGGGCGTAACCTCCGGCGAAAGAATAGCGCTCGCAATTCAGATCGCCTCCGATGCTGTCGGCGGTCACGTAGGGGTAGAGGCGGTCGAAGTCGGCTGATTCGTTCCAGCGCTGTCCGAGCCGCCGACCGTTGCTGTAGGCCGCATCACCCCAGAGGGTGGCGCTCCCGTTGTGGTAATAGGCCGAAGCATCGAAACTTCCGGCATAACCGCCATGTCCGGCCTCGACCGCAAACGGGCGGGATTCGCGTCGGCTTTCCCATCCGGCGCGGATGCTCCCGAGCGAATAGTCCTGGCGTAGCGGCATCATTGCCGGATTGCTGAAGGCAGCCGTATTCAGCCGGAGCTGACGCCGGCTTTCGGCCAGCGTGCGGCTGATTACGGAGCCTGTGGAATCGGCATCCGGCACCGTAGAGGTGGCGGCTGCGGCTCCCTCCGGCAGCGCTGACGCGATGGCTGCCATGGCTGAAAATATGATGTATTGTCTCACTTTAAATTGCGACATAGGGGTGAAAACAGAATGAGGAGAGAAATATTCCGGATGATTGCCGGCGGGCTTACAGCGCCGGGTCTTACTGCTGGTGGGGCGGCAGCTGTCAGCGGGGCGTCACTCCGTCCCAGGTAAGGGATGTGCAGGGTGTGCCCGTGGCATCGATGGCGCTATGCTGATCCTCGATTTCAGAGGGGATCACCATCGGATTGAAATCGAGCGTGGAGTTGTTGGTGTCCTGCAGAATCGGATTGCCATCCGGTGTGAACCCGATGGCCTTGCGCCGCACGGAGTGGAAATACCGGGTCTTGTCCTTATCGATGGTGCCGCAGTGGGTCCAGCCCATATCGAGGGCCGGAGTGCAGAGCGTCCACTGGTATTCGGCCTGCACAGAGCAATTGACCACATCGGCAATCCACTCGTTGGGGAGCCGGTAGGCACTCTGGCTCATCGGGAAAGTTCCGGCGGCCGTGACAGTCTCATACTCGTAGGTATAATAATAGTCGGCCAGATACTGCTCCCGGTCGATCGGGATGCGTGCTATGCCGTAGGTCTTGAAGCCACGGTTATGGAGCATGAATACGGTCTGCGTGTAGCAATACCACTTGTCGAGATTGGGTACCGAAGGGGAATCGATATCCATCGTCGACGGACTTGAACTTACGTCATACCACTCGAAATCGGCGTGCGACAGGTCGAATGAATTCGGATTTATGGCGCGATGGTCGATTCCGGTGTCGGCCAGAAGCAGGTATTCACCCGGTTGCACGGGGTGGTCGGTGCCGGAGCCGGGGATGGTGTAGAGCGCCTGAACGGTCATGGCTTCCGACATGATGTCGGGAGTGAACGTCAGTTTCTGGGTAGTGAGGAATTTTGATTCGAAGAAAGTCAGCCCGTCGGCATATATCACGTGGTCGGTATTGTTGTAGAGCTTTACGTAGTCGTCGCCATAATACTGGTTGCCACTTGTCTGCAGGGTTCCGGCGAAGAAAATCTCAGCGATTATAAGGTCGTCGGATTCGATATTGCGGTAGGGGCGAAGAGTAAGGTTATTGCGTCCCTGAGTGATGGTGACCGACTGCTGCTGAGCGCGGAGTGTGGCCATGACGCCGTTGGAAAGCAGACATGTGGCCGAATAATCCACATCATACAGGCCGGGTATGAGAGAGATTTCCTCATCGGCATAATATACCGAAGTAGTGCCGTTGGAGATATTGCGGAAGGTGAATTTCGCGTCATGAAGTGAGCCGGTATCTTCCGGGATATCGGCCATGTCGAGGTCGATCACGACTTCTGCCTGCGGCAGGGATGCTTCCAGACTGTCGTCGCAGGCAGTGATGGCCGCGCAGCAGATGGCTGCTGAGAGCCACAACAGAATCTTATGTATTGTCATGCTTTTAGGAATTAGGAATTAGGAGGGAGGAATTAGGAATTGGGAGGGAGGAATCAGGAATTGAGGATTCCGTTGTAGGGTCGCGACCTGTCGCGACCGCTGCATGGGAATTTTTTGGGGGAGAAATTGGTATTTTTTTCAGATGCTTACATTGAGTTCCATGCCGAAATATGGGTTGGCTGAGCGGCGTATTAGCAGTCCGTTGGTGCGGTAGGAGGGGAGCCAGTCGAGCAGCCGGTTGACAAACATCGCAACCCTCAGGTACCGCCCGATGGTCTTTGTGGCCTTCAGGTTGAGGTATCCGGCAAAGGGGATTTCCACCATGTTGAACGATTCCGGATTGTAGGTCTTGATCAGATAACGCAGCATCGGGTCGGAGGCGGCATCCGGCGTCCAGTGGTGCAGTAGACCGTCGGAGGCATCGAGATAGGCCGTCGGTATGCCGTCGATGGGGAGACGGGTGGTGCGCACACGCCACATGCACTGCAGCGTGGTGGTAAAGATCAGTCCCCAACGGGGTATCTGGGTGTCAAACATGAAGTTGGTATTGACCTGGTCGTTGACGCGCCCGTCGGTATAATCATAGAGTCCGACGTAGCGGTCGGCCACCGACACACCGTTATACACATCGCTTACCGCCGAATACAGCTGCTGCGAATTGGAATAGATGGAGTGAAACCATGCACCGGTCAGGGTGAGCGAAGTGCGCAGAGCCTGCCATCGCGGGGTAGTGACCTGAAACTCCACCCCCTGCTTGTCGATGCGCGTGCCGTTGGTGGCCACACGGTAGCCGTCGAGTACCGTCATTTCGGTCGAAGGGAGCGACGACAGTTGCGGCGGAGCCGAAAGCGAGGGGCCATCGATGCCCGACGGATCATACTGCGTATAGGCGTAAGGAGCGTAAACCGTAGAATAGCGGAATCCGCTTCGCAGACGCTCCTCGAAATATGTGGCGCTCCCGCGGAATCCCATCCACTGCCACCCGAGGCGGATTTCCCACTTGCGGTTGCGGGCCGGACGGAGGTCATAATTGATGGCCGGCTCCACATATGTCATTATGCTTACCAGCGAATGCTCGGCGGGATTGGTGACATCATAGTAATTGAGCTGTATGATATCGTTGTACTGTTCCTGCGGGAAGAGGTAGTCGACCGTCGGCATACGAGTGGTCAGTCCGTACCCCCCTGTAATGGAGAAACTCATCGGTCGCCCGGCCACTGTCAGCGCCGGGAAATCCCACGACAGATTGACACGCGGGTCGAGATAGGGGCGCCAGCTGAGGTAGTACTTGCGCGAGAGTCCGGCCAGCTGGATGGAGCGCAGACCCAGCCGGAGTGTGGCCTGCGAGGCTCCGATGCTTGCCGAGGCCTCCTCCTCCAGAAACAGGGAGAGCACCTGTAGCGCCGGGATATCGCTGAAGGCCCGCGGACGCGAGGTCCATGAAGCCGACAGAGGGCGCTCAAGGTCATATACCTGGCCTTGGCCGAAATTCTTGGATAGGGTCCACTCTATGCCCGCCTTGTAATCATTCGAGATGAAACCCAGCGGGAGGCTTCCGGCTGCCTTCAGTTTCAGGAATGCATTTAAGGGGCGCCCGTCGCTGCGGTAGTCGGCTATGTATTCCGACAGCAGGTAATGCCCGGTGCTGACTCCCGGCAGCATTGTGGTGGGGGCTACCGAAGCACGCTGGGGAGCCACCTGCTTGTGGCGCTCGGTCACTTCATGCTCATAGCTCAGCGATGCGTTGAAACTGAAATCGGTAAAGAACCGGGCACTGTTGAGCGTCATCGACAGGTCAGAGGTAAATGCCGCACGCGAGTAGCTGCTCCGGAACTCATCGGTCTTGCGGTAAGAGAGGTCGGGGTCGGTCTTCTGATTATCGAAAGAGCCGGTGTAGTCGAGACCGTAATTCCAGCCGATTTCCGCGAAATCGGGGTGCCACTTCATGTTCATGCGCAGCGACCCGGTGATACGCCGGTATTTCTCAAGATTGTCGCGGGGGTCGGCTTTTGAATCGAGATAGCTCACATCCGCATTAAGCACGTGAAGAGTCTGTCCGAGTGCGAACCCCTTGCCGGCAGAGAAGAGTTTGCTGTATTCATCAGCCTTGAACCGGGCCGTGAAGGGGGTGGAGCGGGCTATTCGCTTGATTTTCACCATGCCCGAAGTGAGATTGCCGTATTCAGCCGAAGGGATGCCGCGCACTATTTCGACGCTTTCGATATTGTCGGTAGAGATGGAGCGCATGTCGACCCCGCGGTTGGTAGAGCTGCGGGTGTCGGCCGTGGCGTCGCTCATGGTGCCGATGCTCTGCAGGTTGGCATCGCCGATGATGGGAGCCCCGTCGACCACAAACAGCGTGCCGAGCGAAGATATGTCGTAATCGGGATTATCCGACACTGCTCCGGTAGCGCCGAGATTACCGGTCTCGCGGAGTGAGATGGCATTGTTGCGGCTCATGTCGGGGTCGTGTGAGATATTGCCGGGGAGGAGTTCCAGAAGGTCGGCAAATGATGTGGGCTGGAGGTGATTCATCGCATCGCGGTCGATTGTGGATGCAGTGGTAAGGCCACGGTTCTCCTTGGCCGTCACCACCACCTCGTCGAGCAGGCGCCATGCCTCGTCATCAATGGGGAAGTCAAGCGAATCCGCAGGGGCGGAGTGGCGTGTGGAGTCATTGGCCGCCGTATCGGGGCGCACGGTGGCGGCGGGTGCCGTGG
>CAMWRH010000022.1 GCA_947176605.1 uncultured Porphyromonadaceae bacterium | reverse complement strand
TAAGCAATACCGGGGCGAGAGAGGGTGCCGAAGTGGTGCAGGTGTATGTGGCTCCCCGGGGTGGCAGTGTATCGCGTCCGGAGAAGGAGCTTAAGGGATTCGACAAGGTGCGCGTGTCGCCCGGCCAGACTGCGGATGCCGAGATTTCGCTCGGGCGCGATGCCTTCGCTTATTATGATGCCGATGGGCGCCAATGGCGGGTTGAGCCGGGAGAGTATGAACTGCTTGTCGGCACGAGTGCTGCCGAGATAATATACAGGATTCCGGTGCGTCTTTCCGAAGGCATGACATGGAGTGATGCAGTGAAATGATATATAGGTAGAGGCTGAGAACGGCTGAGTTTATGGTATAATGGAAGCCCGGGCTGTGATGGCCCGGGTTTTTTAGGAATGAGGAATGAGGAATGAGGAAATGAGGAATGAGGAATGAGGAATTGTTGTGGGGGGGAGGGGAAAGAAAAAATGGGCGTGTCTCCAGACAGGCCCATTCTAAGTCACACTCATTAAATAGCTTTAAATAAACTTGATGAAGCGTTTCCGCTTACTTATGTCACCTTCACAGGCTCTTATTTTTTTATTGCTTTTGTCAGAGGATGGGATATGAATCCCTATTGTCTAACTAACCAATCATTAGCTCTTTTGCACTGCAAAATTAACACTAATAATCGCAAACTCCAAATGAAATTTCAGTTTTTTTATTAAAAAATGTGAAAAATCAGCGTTTTAGCGTGATTTCACTCATAAAAAACTCCAATTCATGTGTTATTCCGGATTTACCGCACCCTTACGGCCATGCTCTGTCAGGAGAGGCCGGAGGGTGGCGATGGTGTCGGCGATCTGTCCGCGTGATTCAAGTCGCTCGGACGAGATCCGGATTTCGGCACGCCGGTAGTGTGGCAGGCGTTCGGCCAGATGCGCGGCGATGAAGGAGGGAAGCTCCTCGGCGCTTTTCCCTTCGACAATGGGGCGGCGTGTCTTGGCCGTGGCCAGACGGCGGCATATGCACTCCACTCCGGCATCAAGCCACACCGTGACGCCATGGGAGAGCATATAGTCCATATTGTCGCCGTGGCAGGGGGTGCCTCCACCGCAACTGATCACGGTGTCGCAGAATTCACCCGCCTCACGGAGCATCCGCGCTTCTATCTCGCGGAATCCGTCCTCGCCGTTGGCGGCGAATATTTCGGGTATGCGGCGGCGGAAGCGCTGCTCGATGTAGAAGTCGAGGTCGATGAAGCGGTGGCCGAGTTCGCGAGCCAGGGCGCGTCCGAGGGTGGTCTTGCCCGAGGCCATGTAGCCGATAAGGAATATTGTCATGTTCAGTCTTCTTTTGGAGGATTTGCAATCCATTGGCGATGCTTGGGAGTGAGCACGTTGCGCAGTCGCGGGGGAAGGCTCTGATAATACCGGGTCCATTGCCGGTGCCGGGCCTTTTCGCGCCGGAATATCGAATCGGCTTCGGCGCGGATTGCGGTGCTGTCGGGGCCGCAGGCGCTGCCGCGCAGCAGGGTGGCGATGGCTATCCCCTCGTAGAGCGCACCTTCGGTCTCGTTGCATATTTGGTATTCGCAGATTTCAGGAGGGAAGAGCCTTTGCACGGTGCGGGTCACTTCAAGGGCGTCTTCGCGGCGCCCGGCGGCGAGCAGACGCTGGGCCAGGCGGAGCATTCCGAGGCGTTGGGTCACAATGTGCGGCCCCAGAGTGGCGTCAGCATATATGGAGCGCACCGGGGCTGTGTCGGGGCGGAGTCCGGCCATAGAGCCACGCCGGCCGGAGTGGATAAGTCGTGCCGCGAGCAGATCGCGGTCGAGCATTCGGTGCAGCAGCAGGCTGTCGGGGCGGTCGGTCATCACAAGGCGGCGCGTATGCAGCGCACGTGTGGTGAACGGGTAGAACCCGGCGTAATCTGCCGACGACAGCGATGCGAGCCAGTACACCGGGCGAGGCGAGGGTGAGGCAAGGGTGGAGGCCACGATGTCGAGCACGGCGAGCTGCCGCTGTCCGATGGTGGCGCTTCCGGAGGCCACGGCGGTGGTGCGGATATAGATTGAATCCATGAGGATGGAGTCATCGGGCGCGGTATGGCTGTAATTCCGGAATCCCGTCGGGAGGCGCAGCATCGCAGGCAGGGCAGAGGAGCCGGAGTAGCGTTGGCGCAGTGCAGCGATGGCATCGCAGGCTGCCAGAGTGTCGGCGGATGTGGGTTCGAGCGGTAACCTGACGTAAGGATTGGAGGCGAATGCTCCGTAGCGTATCATAGAGTCGCGGGCCTGCATCTGAAGTCCCGGCATCGGATGGGCGGGTGAGTACCCCGGGCGCTCCATCATAAGCTGGCATACATACCATGGAGTGGCCAGATATGCGGTATTGATGATGGTCACATCGCGTCGGATTCCCGCCACCTCCTGAGCCCACCACAGCGGGAACGTGAAATTATCGCCGTTGGTGAAGAGGATGGCGTCCTCATCGAGCGATTCCAGCAGATTGGCTGCGAAATCGGTAGTGACGGAACGGTTGGAGCGGTCGTGGTCGTCGTAATTTACGGCCAGTACCCATGCCGGGAGCGCAAGCGTGAGCGCCGGCAGCCAGCGGGCCGCACGGCGCAGCCGTCGGCGCCCGGTAAGCCACAGGATGATGCCATACATCCCGGCGCCGACCCACAGCGTGTAGGCCCAGAAGGAGCCGAGAAACGAATAGTCGCGTTCACGCGGTTCGCGCGGGCTCTGATTCAGATAGAGCACTATGGCCAGCCCCGTCATCAGAAAGAGGATCGCAATGATCAGATTAGCGCGACGGCCGCGGCCACCGCGACATTGCATCCATGCGATTCCGGCTATGCCGAGCAGCAGCGGAATCATAAAGAGGCGGTTGCGTCCGGGATTGTCATTGCCGATTTCATCAGGGAGCGAGGCTGTATGGCCGAGCATCATGTCGTCGGCCGCAGGGATGCCGGTGATGAAATTGCCGTGCTCCACTTCGCCTGTGGCGAAGCGGTCGTTCTGTCGTCCGGAGAAGTTCCATAGCAGATATCGGAAATACATATAGCCGATCTGATAGGCCGCAAGGTAGCGCAGTTGCTGGAGGTAGGTGGGGCGAAGTTCGGTCTCGCGAGAGCGCGAGCCATCCGGATTGAGGCGACCCACGGGATTGCCGAGAGAATCGATGGCGTAACTGATTTCCACTTCCGTCATCTCTTCGGGATACATTCCCGCCCAGTCGGCATAGCAGGCTATGTCGGCACCCGAAGATGAGGTAAGGCGCGGCAGCCACATGTCGAGTTCGGGAGTGTATATCAATTCCGATTTATCGGCGAAATGGCGGTAAGAGCGGCCATCGGGAGCCGGAAGGTAACGGGGCGACTTCACTTGGCGTGCGTAGCGCGAATAGTCGGCCGAGCCGTCGGGGCGGATGGTCTCAAGGCGCATCGGGCGGCTGTGAGGGGTGCGCCCGTAGAGAAGTGGATTCTTACCGTACTGGTCACGGTCGAGATACTCGGCCAAAGCGAATATCGTCGATGGAGCTCCCTCGTTCATCGGAGGGTTGGCGGCTCCGCGCACGAGTATGAGCATATATGCCGAGAAGCCTATGAGGAGCATGGCCGGAGTCCAGAGCGCCACCTGCCATCCGGTGGAGACATGGTGTCGGAATATGGCCGGAGCGGCTCCGAGGCCCAGAGCCATCGTGATGGCAATCGCCCAGAATACCCATACTCCGGAATGCAGCGGCATGCGGAGGGTATTGACACAAAACAGTTCGGTATATCCGGCCAGGCGCATCACCCCGGGCATAAACCCGAGCAGCAGAATCCCTACCGCGGCGGCGCCGGCCGCCAAAGTGAGCAGGATGCGCAGGAAGCCGGGACGCCGGCATCGGTGGAACAGCCATATCAGCGCCAAAGCCGGGATTACGAGCAGATTGAGCTGATGCACCCCTATAGAGAGTCCTGTAAGATAGATGATGAGCAGCATCTGGCGTGCGCGACGGCGGGGATTGCGTATAAAGGCCCATCCGGCCATAAGCCTCACCGAGAGGGCCGACAGGAAGAGCGACATGGCGTAGACTTCGGCTTCCACCGCCGAATACCATGTAGAGTCAAGCCATGCGAAAGTGAGTCCGGCGGCGAGCGAAGTCAATGCCGTGGCGGATGTGAGGTCGCGGCGTCGCCATAGGCGCCGCAGCATGATGAAGCATACTGAAGTGAGGAGCGCCGCCGCACCGGCCGTAAAGATGGCCGATGAGAGATTGACGGCCACCGCGATATGCTGCGGGTCGGAGCCTCCTAACATGGAGAAGATACGTGCCGTAAGGGTCCACACCGGGTTGCCCGGCGGGTGCCCCATTTCGAGCAGGGCAGCCGTGACGAGATATTCCGGGCAGTCCCATAGAGAGGCATCCGGTTCGAGGGTGAGGATATATACGGTTAGCGCGAGTACGAAGGTGAGCCAAGAGGCGACACGCCTTGCCCCGCGTGGGGTTATACGGTTCATGCTGCAAAATTAACACCAAATGCAGAAAAAACCAAAAACAGTGGTCTTCGGGAACCTTCGGTAAGGTAAAAGGAAAGGCGCCCCGCCGAAGCGGAGCGCCTTTATGGTGAAGTGTCGGAAAATTCCGAGTGGGTCAGTTTACTTGAGCACTACCTTCACACCGTTGACGATGTAGAGACCCTTAAGAGCCTTGAGGGCATCGGCATCAGTAGTGTCGAGCACCTTCACGCCATTGAGGTCGAATACCATGTAGCGGTCAGCCTTTACGCTTACGCCAGCTACGCCGGTGTCCTCGCTTACGGTGTAAACCACTGTCATGGCCGGGCAGGGGTCGCCCTGCTCACCGAGGTTGAAGTAACCTTCGGGGAAGTTGATGGTATAAGTGCCATACTCGGTAGCGCCCGCATACTTGCCAAGCTGCTGTTCGAGTACATTCAGGTCATCAATACTCCAGTCAATGCCTGCGTCAGGAAGGTTTTCGGGTTCCTGGGCGTTGTACTGGATAGTGGCGCGGCCAGCACCTACACCGGCTGTCTCATAGTCGGTGAATGTGAGCAGGAGGCGCGAGGGGAGCGCTGTCAGCGTAGAGCCGGGAGTCGGGTCGATTTCGGCGGGCAGTACGATCTTCTCCTCACCGATGGTGTAGACCACGGTCATTTCGGGCGAGGGATCGCCATTATCACCCAGGTTGAAGTAACCTTCGGGGAAGTAGATGGTGTAAGTGCCGTCAGCAGTGATGCCGGCGAAGTCGCCGAGCGACTGTTCCATCTGATTCATGCCCACGCCATAGTTGGCATCGGGAAGATATACGGGATCCTCGTCGCCAACCTGAATTGTAGCCTTGCCGCTACCTCCGTTTGCGCTGTTGTAACTTACGAAAGTAAGCTCGATTGACTCGGGGAGGGCATCGACCTTGCCGGGTGCGGGTACGAACTCAGCGGGGTAGTCAGGACCCTCCTTGCTTTCAATCTCATATACGAGCTTGATGCCGGGGATCACCTCTCCGTTGCTCTTCAGAGTGCCGGAGGGGATGTTGAGGGTGTAGGTGCCGGCTTCAGTGATTGTGCCGCGCAGAGTGAGGTTGAGGGTCTTGCCGTTGGCGTTGAAGTCGGCCACGGGGATGCTGGTGCCGTCGGTTGCAGTCAGAGTGAATCGTCCTGCTGCAGCATCGATCTCGATGTTGTCGGCCACATCATAAGTGATGGCGAAAGTGCTGAGTTCCTTAACCACGCCTGCGGCCGGAACGGCAGTATAGGCCACGGGAGCCACTACCTCGAATTCGGCAGCGATAGTGTTCTGATAGAGCACTTCAAACTGAGTACCGATGTTGAAGTAGCCGGCGGGCACGTAGAGCGTGTAAGTGCCGGCCTCCGAGAGGGGCTTGTCGAGGATTATGCGTGCGCCGATGGCAGTGGCGTCAAGATTATTCTCATCGCCGGGAGCGAACACCTTCTCGATGTCAGCCACATAAGCCACAGGTTCGCCGTTGAGCGATACATATGCGTCGCTCATCGCGTTCATGTAAGCGAAGTTGATGCCGATTTCCTGACCGAGCACGATCTCCTGCACATTGGCGCGGGGAGCGGGACCGAAGTCAAGCGTGATGTCGGCATACTGTCCTTCCACATTGTAGGTGAAGATAGAGTAGCTGTTGTCGTCGGAGCCGAGCGCACCCTTCACAACGCGACCCTCGGCATCGATAGCCTTGATGGTGATGTAGATGGGAGCGTTACGACGGGCCAGGTCGCCCTCAATGAATACGAGCTGCCATTCCGGTGCATAAGTCTTGCCGTTGACCTCAGAGCCACCTACCGGCACCAGTTCGGCAAAGGGTTCGTTGGGGAGGCCCTGACCTCCGAGGATACCGGTCTGCTCGGCATCGCCGTCACCGAGATTTACGGGGCCGTCGAATGTCACGGTCAGATAGGGGGTGTCGTTGGCGAGGATGATGCCCGAGCGTGTGTCGTCAGAGGGCTCGGGGGTGATGTCGGTCAGCACGTAGGGGCTGTTCTCGTAAGCCTTTGTAGCGCCGGAGATAGTGACGTAAGCCACCCCGAGCACATTCATGTTGCGGGAGGGGCCGCGTGAGGCTTCCTCGTTCTCCCATGCTGTGTATTTGAAGCGGTACTCGGTATTCTCCAACAGGATGAAATCACGGATTATGGAGGCAGTGTATACACCTTCCTCTTCGTTGCGTGTCATCCATGAATATGACTTGAAGCCTTCCCAGCCGGTTGCGGTGCTCTGGTCGATTTCATATTCGATGTACATTTCCGGATACTGGCTGAACTGGGCCGGAGTAATCGAGATGACGTAATCCTTCTCGAGCGCGGCCATTACAGCGCCTTCGGCGGGAGTTGACTCGAGGATGGTGAAGTTGTCGGTCACTCCGGGTTCTGCACCCTCGATGGCATAGGAAATCCCCGTTGTGAGGATGGCCGAAAGTGCCAGTACGGATGCGGTAGTAATGAATTTACCCATAAGTTGTTATTGTTTAAATTGGTGAAATAGTCGGTTTGGTGGATGTTGGTTACAACAGGTCAGTAGTCATTTGCTGCGGGTGGAATAAAGTCGTGACAAGCCTTTTGAATCGGGGGTAATACCGATTCCATGTATGCGGCTTGCATCCGGGTGATGGGGCTGCCCTTCAGAAGAGGTATTGCCGAATCAGTCGCAAAGATAAGAAAAATTTTTGGATAATCGTCATAGCGGGAATAAAAAAACACCCGCAGCCTGGGGCAACGGGTGTTTTTTTGAAAGAATTATTGTGACAGGTTCAACGGATCATGACTTTTTTGCCTCCGATTATGTAAAGGCCGGGAGTCAGAGAGCGTATTGCCTCTGCATCGGCCTGACGGATCAGCAGGATGCCGGCGGCATTGTATACATCGGCCGGACCCTCTGTGGCCACCATTGTCTCCACGCCTACGCCGGATCCGATGGCGAATTCCACCTCAAGTGCCGAAGAGATGAGGGGAGTGGTCTCCTGGCCGATTGCGAAGTAACCCTCCGGGATGAAGAAGGTGTATGTGCCGTCGCCGGTGACTTCGCGGTCGAGCACCAGTGTGATTTCAGTCAGCGCCTCCGAAGCGTCACCCTCGGGGATTACGGGGTAGTCCACGCGTGCTACCACGTCGCCCAGACCGTTCTTGACCACTGCCTCCCTTACGGGCACAGTCCACGACACGTTGATGCCGTTGTCATGACGGGCAGTGAACTCCTTGACAGCCTGAAGCGGAGCCTCGCCTACGGGCTGCACATCGGGAGTGGCGTACTCTCCTTCCACATTCCATGAGAACTGATAGCAAGCCTGCTCATCCTCGCCGGCATTGCCGCTGAGCAGCATGCTGTCCTGGTCGGTGGCTGTAAATGAAATGTTGAGGGGTGCGGTGAGCCCGGCCACATAATTGTCGGGGAGCACGAGGTGCCATTCGGTGGCCACTGTCGTGCCCTCCACATCCATCGGCTGCACGGGCACTACCTCCTTGAACGGCATCGTCTCGCCATATCCCATGGAGATGAATGTGCGCAGGTCGGTGCCGGTATATTTGCCCAGGCTTACATAGCCGTCGAAGAAGAGGGTGATTTCATCCACATCGGCTGTGAGCACTGTCCCTTCGGCGGGTTCGATGGAGAGGAGCGACAGCTCGGAATAGCGGTAGGCCGGTGTCAGTCCTTTCCAGATGATGTAGTCGGAGCCGAGGGTCTGGTCGGGAGAGTAGTTGCGTACGCTCTCGTCTTCCCATGCAGTGAAGATTACCTTATAGTCGTGTCCGGCCATCAGCTTGACGTCGCGTGCCACGGTGGCTGTGTATGAGCCGTCGTCGTTGCGGGTCATCCAGGAGGCCGACTTCACGATGGGATTGGTGTTGGCCGGATCGGTATCCTCGATCTGATACTCCACATAGAGCTGCGGATAAGTGGTGCTGAGATTGTTGCGGGTGAAGATCTCGGTGCCGGCTGAGAGCACTGCGATTTCCGATCCGTTGCGCGGAGTGGCGCTGGTGATTGTGAAGCCGCCGTAGATGCAGCGCACATCGTTGGAGTGGTCGTAGCCGTCGAGGCTCACCACATTGGTCAGCGTGATTTCCACGCGTTTCGCATTGGCGCGCACATCGGCCGGGAGATCGAATTCATATTCAGCCTCGTTGTCCATTTGGTCGATTACGTCGACATCCTTGAGCGGTATGAGCACGGTGCTGACGTTGTCATCCTTGTCGGTCACGGTGAGTGTGAATCCGTCGAAAGTGATTGCGCTCAGGCCGGAGAGCCAGACGTTGACACGGTCTACCGATGAAAGCAGGGCTCCGTTGGAGGGAGCGAAGTCGGCAATCACGGTCGAGCGGTCGAGAAGCGTGTAGGTAGATGCGAAGGAATAGGAGCCGATAGTGCCCTGTCCGGGAGATGCCACGGGCATACCCGAGGCGTCGCGCACATTGTTGAGCTTGATCGACATTGAGGAATAGAAGGCATTCGGGAAAGCCGGAGTCATTGTGGCCGGAGTGCGGAGCTTGCCTGTGAAGTCGGCAGAAAGCTTGTTGCCGTCAATGTCGCAGGTGATGATTTCAGCGTAATATTCGCCTGCCTCACCTTCGGAGTTACCCCATCCGAGCTCTACGTAGGTTTTGCCGTCGTCCATAAGGGGTGCGTCAAACTCCATGGTCAGTATTCCCTCGGGAGCGCCCTCGGCCCAGTAGCTGAGGAAGGGTTCCGGGCAGTACTGCTGGATGGCCACTACCGGAAGCACACCGCAAAGGTAAGTGAACACCGCATTGCCGTCGGCATCGGCATCGGCGTAGGGCTGTCCGGTGGTGGTGGTGAGCCCCTCGATGATGATGCGGAATTCATCGCCAAGCTGGATTGCTCCGCTCTCCATGTAGGGTTTGAGCGAAGAGTACATGGTGACGGTCAGCATCTGCCCGGCGGCCGATGCACGGGTCGACAGATTGCAGGTCTCACCGGTCAGGCGGTCGGTAAAGGAGATTGTGGCGGTGTTTTTGGCCAGCTTTATCTCCTGGTTGAAGCCCACGGTCATGGCCGGATAGCTGTTGAAGTTGACCGGCTCGTCGAGCTTGGGCTGGATGGTGCTTACCTCAAGGGGTTTCTCCGAGATTCCGTCCTGATAGAGCACGAATGTGTTCTGGTTCATGGCGAAGCTCGTGTAGAAGTATACCGTCTCACCCTCTTCGACCTCAAACCACTTCATGTGGCCCGTATTGTCGAGATTGTTGGTGATGATGTTTTCGGTGTGATTGATATCGTAATACGGCACGAAGTCCTGTGCGCCTACGATCTGCACGCGTCCGGCCTGGGGCGCGGTATAGTATCCGGAACTTGTCTGGAACGACGGGATGAGGTATTCGACGCCCGGGATGATTTCCCGGTTTTCATTCCCCATCACGATCGGCTCGTCGGCCATGGCGGAGGCAGAGCCGAAGGCCACGATTGCGGCCATGGCTAAGCCGCGTGCGGCGGCGGAAGTGATGGAAGGTAGATAAAGATTCATTAAGATGATGGATTTAAAAAACCGGCCCGGCATCGTGCCGGGCCGGTCCTGATTATAAGAAAAGATTTAATTTGCCATGAACTTGGCCGACTTGCTGTTGCCGTCGGCGTCGGTCACCTTGACGATTACCACACCCTGGTATCCGTTGAGCGGGAATTCGCCCATGCCCTCACCCTTGGCGGAGAGGATGGCGGAGCCGGCGATGTCGTAAGCGGCTACGGAGTATTTGCCTGTAGCGTTGACGATGATCTTGCCGTCGATTACAGCCACACCGGTAAGCGGGCTTACGCCCTCGGTGATGGCCTCTACGCCGTTGAAGCCGTTGGTCTCGCCGTTGAGGCTTACGATGTTGGCGTTGATTACGCGGGCTGTGCCTGAGTCAAGAATTACTACGGCCACCTCGCAGTTGTCGGGGTTCTGGATTACGTCGGGGAGCGTGATGTCGAACGCTGCCTCGAAAGTCTCGTCAGCCTTCATCTGGGCCGGGAAGAGACCTGCGGTGCCGTTGTAGGTAGTGCCCCATGTGGCGCGAGCCACGGAGTGAGCCTCCACGTTGGTCACCAGCGGAGTGCCGTACTTGCCGCCTGCGCCCCATTCGCCGAGGTTGGGGTCAGACACGTTGGAGAGGTAGTTCTTCTGATATGTCATCAGGCCATTCTCCACCACAACTGCGAATACGTTGTATGTAGCGCGGTACTGGTTGAGGGCGTTGGTCACCTGCACCTTCACGTGTACATTGTCGCCGGTCTGCTCCGACTTGAGCTCTACGCCGATCTCAGCGGGCACTTCGTAGCGGGAGCGGAAGATGTCGAGCCAGAGGCGCTCATCCTCGCCGGTGAGCTCGTTGAGGATGCCGAGGCCGGTGAAGCGGTAATCGCCTGCGGGCGACTGAATCATCGGATAGGCAGCCTCGATGCGGTCGATGATGGCCGAGGGAGCGCCGAGGCCGTCAAGACCGAGGTACTGGCTGTAGGCACCCTGGTTGGAGCCGAGGCGGTCGTTCTCATAAGTGCGGATGGTCACGGGGATCATCACGTTGGGATAGAGAGACTCGATGTTCTCCAGACCGCGGATACCGAACGGGCAGTTGCCGCACTCGGAGCCTGTGTACTCCTCGAGCAGAATGCGGCGCGAGGGCTGGAAGGTAAGGTTGGACACCTGACCGGTGAGTACCGACTTCGGACCGCCGTCGAGGCTTACCTCCACACGGTACTGCGAAGTCTCACCCTTTGTCAGCGGGAAGGGCTTGGCGAAGCTGAAGTCGTAGGCCGAACCCTTGGTGAGTGCAAGGCCGGACTCGGAGATGCGGTCGATTTCGGTGCCCTCTTTGTCGGTAAGCACGAGCTCTACGGAAGAGTATGTCTCAAACTCGCTTGAGAAGAGGATGTAGCCCTTGACAGTCACGGCATCCTGGTCGACTACGCGGGTCGGAGTCTCGAATGTGGTGTAGTAGTCCATCTCATGCACCACGTGGATGTTGTCGATGAAGATGGCGCTCTGGTCGTCGTTCTGGTTGACGAATGCGATGTAGAGGGGCTTCTGGGCGTAATCCTTCAGGTCGACAGTGTAGGTGGTCCAGTCGTCGGCGAGGTTCTCTTCGCTTACGCCGGGGGAGAGCTTCTCGTGGAACACGAGTTCGCCGTTGTTGCGGATGTCGTTGATTACATCGGCTGTCAGCGTATTGTAGATGTTGTCGCTTGAGTAGAGGTATACGTCAAGATAGTCATCGAGGTCAAACAGGTAGCTCTGTGCGTCAAACTCCAGATAGCAGTTCTCATCCGGGATGAAGAGCTGAGCTGTCACCAGCCAGTCGTCAGACTTTCCGGCGGGAGTATACATCGAGTGAGAGGCGAAAGCCATATCCTGATTTGACTCATCGCGCACGATGAGCCAGGGGAGATCCTGGGTGAAGCCCCAGCTTGCGGGCACCGGATCGGGCGAGCGGCGGTCGCCGTCGTAGAGCATGATCTGCGAGTAGTCGGTGCAGTCTTCTGTGAAAAGGTACTTATCCGAGGGCTTGATTTCACGCACGTAGCTGCCATGATAAGTAAGTGTGATTTCCTCATTCGCGCCGCCACCGGAGATGTCGGTGAAGGATCCGGCGGGAATCACCAGGTGATAGTCGGAGCCATCGACAAGCTGCACGCCGGCCGTGGGGAACACGAGCGCCATATTGCTGCCTACGCTGAGGTTCATCAGGCAGTAGGGGGTGGTGTCTTCGTTAAGGTAGAGGTAGCCCTGTGCGCCATCGGCGAGCTTGAGCTCTGCATCGAATGTGAGCACAATGGGGTTGGTGGAAGCGTCGAGCACCGATACGTATGAATCATCGGCGGGTACGGCCTTCTCCATCTTGACGGGCACATTGGCGCGACCTGTGTATTCCACCTTTATTTCCTCATTCACCTGATCGGCATCGCCGTCGATCTGCACTGTGCCTGCGGGCACGGTCAGAGTGTAGCCTACGCCATCGTTGAGGTTGCGCGAGCGGAATGTGATGATGAGCTTCTTGCCATCCACCACCACACCGTTCTGGGCCACGGGAGCGTAAGACTCGGAGCCGTCGGCCGAAGTAAGGGTGATTCCGGCGCCGTCGCCGCGGAGCGCGAGGGTGCGGTCGAAGGTGAGGGTGATTGTGGAGAGGCGTGAGATCTTCACACCGGCAGCGGGGGTGGCGCTGTAGTTGCCCAGCAGCTTCACACGCTTGGCAGCCTCCGTGAGGGGCTCCGGAAGACGGAGCACGTAGGTGGCCTCCGTATTGGGGAGCATGATGAGGGTCATGCCGTCGTCGGACACTGCCAGCGGCTTACCCGTGTTGGAGTAGCCGGTGAGGGCATTGAAATCGTAGTGATATACCTGCGAGAAGATCTGGTCGAGCGTGATGAAGTACTTGCCCGAGCGTACCACTGCAGTGGCATAGGGGTTTTCGGCGGGAGTGGCTCCGTAGACGGTGCCGTCGTTGCCGATCGAGAAGCCGGCGATATCGGCATCGCTTGCCTCGCCGTAAAGCTCGAATTCCTTATTCTTAACGTTGTAACGGAAGGGGGTGTAACCCTCGTTGGCCCATTCGCTGCCGGGGATGGGGTGCACCATGTAAGCGCGACCGGTGACCCACTCACCGTTGTTGGACATTACGGGAGCGTCGACGAAGTAGAGGTCCTGCACGTCGGGAGTCCAGTCGGTAGTCTCCGACTCGGTAAAGCCGATCATGTCGTAGGTGGCTGTCTCACGGTCGTAGACGTAGCAGCAGAGCGAGGGGGGATATACATACGACTGCGACATTTCGCCGAGCAGATAGCGTCCGTCGGGCGATACGCCGTAGAATACGTTCATTTTCTGATCCAGATGCGTCATGTCGAGCACCGGGAGGTTGGGGAGGCTGATGCGTTTGCCGGTCGACAGGTCGTACATCATCGGAGATGCCTTGAACTGATCCTGCGACGATGTGTAATAACCCACGGCATAACGTCCGTCAGGAGTCACGGCGTTGAAACGGCCGAGGTCCATGCCGGGCTCAAGGTCGACTGTCTGCCAGCCCTTTTCCTTGGTCCAGTATCCGGGGATACCGTTGAACTCACCTACCACGACAGAGCCGTCGTTGGAGATATCGGCTACACCCGACAGGCCGGAGGAGTGGCTGATGGGGGTCTGCTCGTAATTCTCCATATTGTAGATTACGCCGCCGATGGGGCGGAGGTCACCGTCGGTGACACTGCCGGTCTCCGACACGGCCCATTTGCCGTTGTCAGAGAGCTGCTGAATGATAATCGAGCTGCCCGGGACGGGATGCTCTACACTCGGCATATCGGCTGCTGAAGCTGCAAACCCGGAGAGGGTCACGGCGGCAGCAGAGAGATAAGTCAGAATCTTCATTCTATATAGATGTTAGATGTAAAAAACTGTTACGTTGTTGTCACCGCCTGTCTCCTTGTCATGCGAAAGATAATCAGGAGGTCAGTCCGCATATGCCCCGGGAGGGGCTGCTCATTTTGTCAAATGAAAGAGATTATTCCTCTTTCAGTTGCCATTGAGTCGGCATGTGGTTGACAAGCGGTATTTGAAATGGGTTAATAATAACAATGTGGTAGAAAAACACTTAGTTTGTTTGGTATGGAACGTAATTCCACTGGCACAAAATTAGTAAAAACTTTCGTATCACAATGCGGTGCCACTATTTTTTTACTTTTTTTAAAGTATTTTTTTTAGCTATTCCGAATTTAACACTTATCTTTGCGGTCGGAATCATGGTTTCACCGCGAAGCCTGATTTGGCGCCGGGAGATAATTGTCCGGGCGTCGGCCAATGAAGATTCAACCAAAATAACACAGATATGAAGAAAATCTTTACTACACTTGCAGCTGCCCTGATGGTGGCTGTGTCGGCCAATGCGACAGTGACAGTGACCAACAATGGCGAGCCCGTGGCTGACGGAGCCGAGATCGTGCTCACTGCCGATGATTTCGAATATTTTGAGATTCCCGAGATCGACTACTACCTGTGGGAAGCTCATGTTACTCTCGATGTGACCTGCGCAGCCCCCGGCGAGGCAAAGGCCGAGGCCACCGACGCTGACTTCCAGTTCTGCCCCGACGGCAACTGCATCCCCTTCCCGGCAGAAGCTCCGTTTGTAGTCAGCAAGGCCAATACGAGCAGCAGCTATAACGTGCCCATCCACTACGATGTAAAAGAGAAAGATCTTGGCAAAATCAATGAGTCGATGGTCTGCACTTTCTCCGACGCCGACAACAGCGTCTCTGTGACCATCAAGGTAGCTGTGGAAGATAACGGAGTCAATGAAATCATGGCTTCTTCAGCCAATATCGCGGGGATCTACGACCTTCAGGGTCGCCGCGTGCGCGACGACTACCGTGGTGTGGCCATCGTGGTCTACGACAACGGGAAAGCCGTGAAGCAGGTAATCAAATAAGGGTATCGATTTGATCATATCATGCGGAGAGCCTGACTCTCCGGAAGCATATGGAAAATAAAACCGCCGGGTCTCGTCGAGATCCGGCGGTTTTTATTTCGGTCGGTCAGTGAGCGTCAAGCCAGTTGGAGGCCACTCCGGCTTCGGCCGTGAGGGGCACACGCCCCGACCAGGCTTCGGCCATAAGCCGCTCCACGAGGGGTTGCAGCACGGGAAGCTCTTCGGGCACGACGTCGAAATTCAGTTCGTCGTGCACCTGCATGATCATCTTCGAGCGCAGTCCGAGCCGCCGCATCTCGGAGTAGATGGAGATCATGGCAAGCTTTATGATATCGGCTGCCGTACCCTGTATCGGGGCATTCACCGCGTTGCGCTCGGCATAGCCGCGCACCACGGGGTTCTTGCTGTTGATGTCGGGCAGACGGCGTTTGCGTCCGAAGCGGGTTATGGCATACTCATGTTCGCGTGCTTCCTCCATGGCATCCGACATATACTTGCGGATGGTGTGGAAGCTTTCGAAATAATTGTCGATAAGCTCCTTGGCCTCGGCGCGGGGTATCCCCAGACGCGAAGCCAGTCCGAAGGCCGAAATGCCGTAGAGTATTCCGAAATTGGCGGTCTTCGCCTTGCGGCGCTCGTCGGCGGTGACATCGGCCGGGTCGGCCTTGTGGAATATCCTGGCGGCCGTGATGGCATGGATATCCTTGCCCGAGGCGAAGGCATCGATCATCGTCTCATCTGCGGCGAAGTCGGCCACGAGGCGCAGCTCGATCTGCGAATAGTCGGCCGAGAGGAAGAGATTGCCCGGCGAGGGGATGAACGCGCGGCGTATCTCACGCCCCACATCCTCGCGCACCGGGATGTTCTGCAGGTTGGGATTGGAGGAGGATATGCGCCCGGTGGAGGTGACGGTCTGGTTATAGTTGGTATGCACGCGCCCGGTGGCCGGATTGATGGCGGCCGGCAGGGCGGTGAGATAGGTGGAGAGGAGTTTCTTCAGCTGGCGGTACTCCAGAATCCGGCCGACGATGGGGTGCTTGTGGGCCACCTTTTCCAGAATTTCCTCCGAAGTGGAGTACTGTCCGGTCTTGGTGCGTTTGGCCTTTTCATCGAGCTTAAGGCGGTCAAAGAGTATCTCGCCCACTTTCGAGGGCGACCCGATATTGAATTCCTCTCCGGCCATGGAGTGTATCTCCTTTTCAAGGGCGGTGAGCTTTTCGTCCATTGTGGCAGCCGCATCGTTGAGAGCCTTTACATCGAGGCATACACCGGTGAGCTCCATATCGGCGAGCACCGGCACGAGCGGCACTTCAATCCTTTCATATACTTCAGTCAGCTGCTCCTCAGCCAGTTGCCGTTCAAGGCGCGGACGCATCTGCAGGATGGCGAGCGCCCGGGGGGCGGCTGCCGCCGCGATGGTGGCTGTATCCGGGGGAAGTGGGGCCGGAGCGGCTTTGCCGCGCGGGCGCTTCGGCGTGAGTTCGGGCATCGGGGGGAGGGTTATGCCGAGCTGGCCGGAGGCAAGCAGATCGAGCGAATGGCGCTGGTCGGGCTGCAGCAGGTAGTGGGCCAGGGTGACATCGTAGAAGTTGCTCAGTGCCTCGGCATTATCAGTGCGTTGCAGCGCGGCTACGACGTAGAGCAGTTTCGAGGCATCAGTGACCTTGCGGATATCAGGCTGGGCAAGCAAGTCGAGCAGATATGCCTGCCCTTCGGCATAGGCGGTATCGAGATACCACACTCGCCCGTCGGCCAAAGCCAATGCGGTGCCTGCCCAGCGGCATGTGGCATCATTATCGCCTTCGGTCACGGCAAATACACCGATCTCCTTTTCAGGCATTATGGCCTCCTGCAGACGGCGCAGCGATTCGGCTGAATCCACGCTCACGGCTTCGGAGGGGGCGACGGGAGCCGGCATATCGGCCATCGGGCCGGAAGCCGGAGTGTCGGCTTCATTGTCGAAGTCGAAGAGGGATGTGGGGAATGACGGAGCATCCGGAGTGGCGGCTTCAGCCGCCGGGGACGCCGGGCGGGTCGGGGCTGCGGTTTCCGGCACTCCGAGACGCCGTTTCACGCGGTCGGCGAGCTGGCGGAACTCCAGGCGGCTGAATATCTCCATAAGCCTTTCAGTGTCGGGATCCTTTCGCACCAGCGATGCCGGGTCGGCCTCGACGGGGGCATCGGTGCGTATGGTGGCCAGATATTTGGAGAACCGTATCTGCTCGGCGTTATCCTCGATTTTCTTCCGGAGGGCTCCTTTCAGGGTGTCGGTATGCTCCAGAAGATTTTCTACGGAGTCGAATTCGGCTATGAGTTTTGCGGCCGTCTTTTCCCCCACACCGGGGCAGCCGGGGATGTTGTCGATCTTGTCGCCCATCAGCGCGAGGAGGTCGATCACCTGAGAAGTGCGGCTTATGCCGTATCGCTCGCATACCTCCTGCTCGCCGCGCAGCTCGAATTCCTGGCCACGGTGGGCGGGTTTATATTGAATTACCGACGGACTTACGAGTTGACCGAAGTCCTTGTCGGGGGTCATCATGTAGGTGGTGAATCCTTCGGCCTCGGCGCGGCGAGCCATTGTGCCGATCACGTCGTCGGCCTCGAAATCAGGCACTTCGAGAATAGGGATATTGTAGGCGCGGATTATATCCTTGATGATTGGCACTGAGATTTTGATATCCTCCGGAGTGGCTTCGCGTTCTCCCTTGTATTCGGCAAATGCGCGTGAGCGGAACGTGGGTCCGGCCGGATCGAAGCATATGGCGATATGCGAGGGGTTCTCCTTGCGGAGTATCTCTTCGAGGGTATTGACGAATCCGAAGATGGCGGAAGTATTGAGCCCGTCGCGGGTGATGCGCGGAGCCTTAATCAGTGCGTAATATGCACGGAAGATGAGTGCGTAGGCATCGAGGAGGAACAGTCTGTTTTCCATATTCTTAGTGGGTTAAGCGGCTCCCGGTGGGAGCCTGGGGAGGGGCTTTCCGCAGGGCTGAAGCCCTGCGTCGCTGCAAAAAAAGGGAGGGGGAGAGGGGCTTCCCGCAGGGCTGAAGCCCTGCGTCGCTGCAAAAAAAAGAGAGATGCTAATTAGGATTCTCGGCTCAAGCCTAAAGCCTAAAATCTCAAGCCTAAAGCCTATCGCCTAAAGCCTAAAATCTCAAGCCTATCGCCTATCATAAATCATCGAAGAGGGTGGGCTGGCAGGGCTTGTAGCTGCGGCGGTGATGGGGGGTGAGTCCGAGGCGCAGGATCGCGTCGCGGTGTTCGCGGGTGGGGTAGCCCATGTTGCGTTCCCAGCCGTAGCCGGGGAAGCGGTCGGCCAGACGGCGCATATAGGCGTCGCGGTAGGTCTTGGCCAGAATGGAGGCTGCCGCGATGCTCATGTAGGTGGCGTCGCCGTGCACTACGGTGGTGTAGGGGATTCCACGGTAGGGAGAGAATTTATTGCCATCTACGAGAATATGCTCGGGCACGGCCTTTTCGCCGCCGGTGATTTCAGGTATGTTTGGATAAGGAGAGGGGAAAATTCGGAGCCATTTCAGACGGTCGAGGGCGCGTTGCATGCCGGTGATTGAAGCGCGGAGTATGTTGATCCGGTCGATTTCCTGAGGAGTGACCATCACCACGCTCCAAGCCAGCGCTTCATCCTCGATGATCGGGCGCAGTTCCTCGCGGGCGGCCTCGGAGAGTTGCTTCGAGTCGTTGAGCAACTCGCATTCGAAGTCAGGGGGCAGGATTACGGCGGCGCAGGCCACCGGCCCGCACAGGCATCCCCGTCCGGCCTCGTCGCAACCGGCTTCGGCCACACCCTGACGCATATAAGGGAGGAGGCTCATCGGTCGCGTGCTATTATGAATTCGAAGAGGTCGGCGAATGCGCGTCGCCATTCCGAATCGGGATAATGTTCAAGAATCGAGTCGCCGTGGCGCTGCAGACGGCGCATATAGTCGAAGGCGTATTCTATTCCACCCTCGGCCTTTGCGAATTCCACCAGCGTGTCGATTTCCCCGGCCGAGAGGTCGCCGCGGCGTATCAGGGCGCGCATCTCTTCGGCGCGTGGGGAGGTGGAGTCAGCCCGCAGGGCGTAGAGCAGCGGGAGGGATACTTTGCCTTCGCGCAGGTCGTTGCCGGTGGGTTTCCCGATGCGGGGGTCGTCGAAGTAGTCAAACACGTCGTCGCGTATCTGGAAGGCTATGCCCAGCAATTCGGCATAATCCACCATCGGGGCGGCTTCCTGATCGGAGGCTCCGGCGGTCTGTGCGCCCATCTTCACGCAGTTCATGAAGAGCGAGGCGGTCTTCTTCCGGATCATGTCGATATAGCTTTGCTCATCGAGATTGTGGTCGCGGGCATTGCAAATCTGGTCTACTTCGCCGAGCGACAGCTCCTTGCCCAGGGCCGAGAGGGCCGATATCACGGCGAGGTGGCCTGTGCGTATTCCGGCGGCGAGTGCATTGCTGACGAAGAAATCGCCTACGAGCACGGCGAGATGGTTTCCCCACACGGCATTGACCGTATCAACGCCTCTTCTCAGCAGGGTCTCATCGACCACGTCGTCGTGTATGAGCGAGGCATTGTGGAGCATTTCGAGGGCAGCGCCGGCGTGCAGGGTGTCGTCGTTGACACCGCCGAAGAACCGTGCGCTGAGCATTACGAGCAGAGGCCGGATCTGTTTCCCTTTCACGGAGAGATAGCTCTCTACGATACGGTTCATCAGCTCGTTGGGTGTGGCCAGATGAGAGCGCATGATTTCATTCATGCGTTCGAGATCGGGGGCCAGACGGGTTATTATATGGTCGAAGTGCTGCATCAGAGTGCAAAAATAGCAATAATTCTGCAATCGCGGGCTATCAAGCCGTTGAAAAATGGCAGTAGGGAGGGAAAAAAGGGGTGTCGGCGGTCGTGGTGGGGGGTGGGTCAGCGCATTCCCCAGAGCAATTTATGTCGGAGGGTGTCGGCGAATGAGTCGTCGCGTCGGCGGATTACCCTGGGTGCGAAATCGGCGCGGGTGACGGTGATTTCCGACCCTTCCGGCATCAGGAACGACACGCCGTCGAGGCTGACGCGGTAGCGGGTGGAGCGCGATGTGGTGCGTGCGCGCACCACGCTGCTGCCCGACACCACTACGGGACGTGCCGTCAGCGTGTGGGGTGCGATGGGAGCCAGGGATATTACATCAAGGTCGGGGAAGAGTATCGGGCCACCGGCCGACAGATTGTAGCCCGTGGATCCGGTGGGGGTGGAGATGAGCAGTCCGTCGGCGAGATAGTCGGCCAGATAATTTCCCGACAGGTCGACGTTGACGCTTATCATCGATGCGGTCTCCTCCTTGAGTATGGCCACTTCGTTGAGGGCATATGGGAGCGGTGGAAGGAGATGGCGGTCGGCTTCGCCTACGTCCACGCGCAGGGCCATACGCGATTCCACTTCGGCATCGCCGTGAAGCAGCATCTCGGATAGCATCTCTGTCTCGGCGGGGCTGTAGCTTGCCAGAAATCCGAGATGCCCGGTATTTATGCCGAGCACCGGGGTGCGGAGGCGCCCTATCCAGCGGGCTGTGCGCAGGAAAGTGCCGTCGCCGCCGATGCTGAGGGCGGCGCCGGCTTCGGCCGGGGGCTCGGTTACTGTCTCGTCCGGGGTTACCGGGATATGCTGAGAGCCGAGATATTGGGCGAAACGCCGTTCGACGGCCAGCCGTATTCCTCGGCTGCGCAGCGTGTCGAGCAGATGGCGTATATGATGCAGATGGCCGGCCTGGTGGGTGTTTCCGGCTATCGTGAGGAGTCTTACCGGGTCAAGTCTGGGCATATATCTTTTCGATTCGTCGGATGAAGTGGGGCCATGCCAGTGATCCGGCATAGCGTTGTGCGGCGGCCTGTCCCATGCGCAGGCGCATCTCTTTGTCGGCATAGAGGGTGCGCATCGCCTCGGCCAGGGCGCAGGGGTCGGACGGGGGCACTCCGAGCGCCTCGGTGCCGGGAGTGAGGTATTCGCCTTGCGCGCCGTTGAAGGTGCATATCTGCGGGCGTCCGGCGGCCATGTATTCGAGATTCGCCATGCCGAATGCCTCGGGCACCGATGAGGGGAGCACTCCGAAATGGCACCCCGGGATGAGGCTGGCCGGGTCGGCCGGGTTGCGGCTCCAGTCGATGGAGTCCATCACGCCGAGCGAGATGGCCTTGCGGCGCAGGGTGTCGGCGTAATCCGGGTCGCCGGTGCCGGCTATGCGCAGTCGCAGGCGGGTGTCGCGCAGGTAGGTCATGGCCTGGATCAGCGTGTCGAGCCCTTTGCCGTGGCGCAGGGTGCCGTGATACATGGCCGTGACGGCCCCTTTCTGAGGCTCGGGTGTAGGCTCGGGGATATTGCTGCGGCTGTTGTAGGCCACGTACAGGTGGGCCGTGTCAAGCGGATATCGCCCGTGGGGCCATGTGCTGAGGAACTCGCGGCGCGAGAAGTCGGATACGAAGATATGGGCATCCACATGGCGGTAGATAAACCGGCGCAGCATATTGTCTTTGGCCGGTTCGGAAATATGGCGTGTCACTATGATGCGCACGTCAGGGCGCCTGGCCATGTGGCGTGCCAGTATGGCGGTCAGGGCATCGCGGTAGCGGTGTACGTGCACCAGAGTGGCTCCCCTCTCGCCGGCCTCAAGCAGAGGGCGCAGGGCGAGAGAGGAGAAGAGATCGGGATAATCGCGCAGCGGCGCGTGGCGCAGCGGCACCCCGGCCTCGGCAAACTGTGTGTCGATTGCCTTGGCATCGCGAGTGAGCGCCACTACGTCGCTTCCGGCCTCCACATAGTGGCGGCAGATGTCGAGGGCATAACGCTGGGCGCCTCCCATTGAGTTGCCGTGCACTATGTGTATGATACGCATCCTGGTCGTGTGTGGGATAGGTAGGGTCGGTGGAGGGAAGGGGGCGCTCAGTTCTTTGCCGTCAGCATCATGCGGAGGTCGACGGCGGGCATCTGCACGAGCGAGGCCACGAGCTTGTCGACCAGCTTGCCATGGAACGTGACCATTCCGGCCTGCACTCCCGGAGAGCAGAGCAGCATTTTCTCGAATCCTCCCTTGATGGTCATTTCATCAAAGAAATTGACCAGCACGTTGCTCATGGCCATGGCCACGGTGCGCGGCACTGACGAGGAGGGGTGGGTATCCTTGAAGTTCATCACGAATGCCGAGTCCTTCATCACCATGTTGAGCTTCTTGGGGAATTCGAAGGGGCGTGTGGTGGTGCCCATGATGAGCACATCGGCGGTCTTGCACTTGTTGTAGAGCACACGCGGATGGATCGAGAGCGTCGTGAGCTGGTCGCCGCAGAACTGGCGGGCGGCCTGGAGCACCGACACATCGTTGTTGATCAGCGTCACCGAAGCGCCGGCTGCAATTGCGGCGCGTGCGGCATAGAAGCAGTCCTGCCCCTCGCCGATGATGAGCACCTCGCAGGGGTTGATCCCGGCCACACCTGCGAGCAGCACTCCCTTTCCCCCGCCGAGGTATGATAGGTGTTCCTGGGCATAGAGTATCGCGGCGCGACCGTCGATTTCGTAGATGATGTTGGCGAATACGGGGTCGTCGTTGAAGGAGTACATGTTGTCGAACACCGCACACGATATGTTGCGTTCCAGCAGCGCCCTGACGGTGTCCTTGCGGTAGAGCTGCTCGCCCATCATGCAGAGCAGTATGGATCCGGGGCGCATGCGGAGTATGTCGTCGGTGCGCAGCGGCACATAGCTCAATACGATTTTCGATTTCAGGGCCTCATCGCGGCTCACGATCTTAGCGCCGAATTCGGCATAGGCCTCATCGGAGAAAGAGATGTCGACACCGGCACCCTCCTCCATGTAGATTTCAATTCCGGCCGAGGTGAGGAGTCCGCAACCCTCGGGAGTCAGCAGGAACCGGGTCTCTTCGTCGTCGGCATAATTGGCCACTACGCCGATTGAATACTGTCCGCGTTTCTCGGTGGGAGTGATAAGCTTGAGCTCGGGGTCAAGCAGGTTGATATCAGGATGGTCCATAGCGTGTTGGGGTATTAGAGGGCGCGGTGGCCGCTGTCACTTGCTGTAAGGAGAGGAGTGGCGGGCTTGCCGTGCCGGTGTGATTGTGTCGGGTTATCGTGTCACCGGGGGGTGATGGTGAAGGTGATCGTGCCGCGTGCGGTGCGTGCGTTGCGGGAGTCGACCGGTTGCCAGCGGGCCTTGCGTGCCGCCTGCTCGCAGGCGGCGCGTAGCTGCGAGGTGCCCCCTTTGGCGGTGGCCGAGGTCACTTCGCCACGGGAGTTGACGGTGACGGTGACGGTGATCACCGTCTTATTGCGCAGCTTCACGTCGGGGCGGGGGCATCCGAGGAATTTCCATCCGTCGGAGTGGCCCGATATTCCTGTGGAGCTGCCTGTGGAGCCGTCGGAGTTGTTGCGTCCGTGGGTCTGGCCGTTGTCGGGAGAGAAGGCTCCGGCGGTGCTGCTCTGGGCTTTCTTCACCTCCTTGTCGGTGGCCTGCGGGGCTACGGTCTTCACCGGCGATTCCTTTTTGGTGGCCACGAGTTTCTCCTTCGGCGGCGTGGGTTTGGGCTTTTCCACGGGTTCGCTCTTCACGACGGGTCGGGTCTGCTTCGGTTCTGGCACCACCTCCGGCATCCCCTGGGCGGGAGCGGCGGCGGCATCCTTCATCATGCTTTCTTCCTCACCGGGGTCGAGCAGCATCGGGTCGAGGAAGAGTTCATCCTCCTCCTCATCCTGCTGTGCGATTTCCGGGATGGAGGCCTCGGCCATCTGTCGGCGGTCGAACCCTATCTCACCCCGGTAAAGGAATATGAACACGCCGAGAGCCACGAGCAGCGTCACGCAGGCGGCTATGAGGCTGTCGCGGCGTGTGGCGCTCCCTTCGGCGCGGGGCGCGGGGGTATGGGGATTGTCGTTGTTGCGGTTCATTTGCTTTCAAGGGGTACGGAACGTGCGCGGGTGGCCAGCACGAGGCGCAGATTGCTGCGTGCGGCCATGTCGAGCACATCCACCACATATCCGTAGGGGACGCGCTCGTCGGCATAAAGTGCCACCGGGCGCAGTGAGTCGATCTGCTGGATGGCGGTGAGGCGCGGGGCAAGCTCTTCGAGCTTTATCTCGTGTGGGATGCTGCGCACTCCGGTGGTGTCGTTGCGGTCTTCCACGAGGTAGAGGTTGCGCAGGGAGTCGACGTATACCTCCGTCTGGGGTTTCTGCGAGGTCTGTTCGCCACTCTGGGGGAGATTGACGTCGATGGCTGCGGGGTGTATGAGGGTCGAGGTCACCATGAAGAAGATGAGCAGAAGGAATATCACATCCGTCATCGATGACATGGAGAATGTCTCAAGTGTCGGGAACTGACGTTTAAGTGCCATAAGCTAAGCGTGTGTTCGGTTGGATCAGGGGAGGTGGCGCGTCGGGGTCTGTAGGGGTTGCCGGCGTCCTTCCTCCGGATTCTGACAGAGTGTTATGCCGGCTCGTTGAGCAGGTCCATGAACTCGATGCTGCGGGCCTCCAGGCGGCTCATGACGCGGTTGATGCGGGCCACGAGATAGTTGTAGGCGAAGAGGGCGAGGATACCCACCACCAGACCGGCCACGGTAGTGACCAGAGCCTGGTATATGCCTCCGGAGAGCAGTGTGATGTTGGAGGCGGCTCCGGCCTTGGCCAGGGTGAAGAATGCCTGTATCATACCCACCACGGTGCCGAGGAATCCGAGCATCGGCGCTCCGGCGGCGGTGGTGGAGAGCCAGGGGAGCCCTTTGCCGAGGTTGGAGATCTCGAGATTGCCGGTGTTCTCGATGGCGGCGAGCACATCCTGTGTGGGGCGCCCGATGCGCTGCAATCCTTTGAGTATCAGGTTGGCATAGGGGGTCGAGGTGTTGCGGCATAGGCGTATGGCGCTTTCGAGGTCGGCCTCATGCACATAGTCGCGTATGCGCTTCATGAATGTGGGGTCTTCGCGCAGTGCGCGGTTGATCACGATGCAGCGCTCTGTGAAGACATATACGGTGAGCAGCAGCAGCAGGGCGAGCGGAATCATGATGTAGCCGCCATCCATTACGAGGCTCCAGAATGTCAGGGTATCCATTTTTTAGGCTTTAGGCTTTAGGAGTTAGGAATTAGGAGTTGGGAATCTTGTAGGGTCGCGACCTGTCGCGACTGCCATCCGGAGGAGTGAGGCCTTAGGTTTTAGGCCTTAGGTTTTAGGTTTTAGGTTTTAGACCTTGGGTCTTAGGCCTTAGGTTTTAGGAATTGGGTTTGGTGGAATCGGGATTTGCCGGGAGGCGGGGAAGGGGGAGCGCCGGCGGCTTATTTCCCCAGGCAGGCGCGGTAGCGGCGGATTGTCTCGGCTATGCCGAGATAGAGGGCGTCGCAGATGAGGGCGTGGCCTATGCTTACTTCGTCGAGACCCGGCACCATGCGGTGGAAGTATTCCAGATTCTCAAGGCTGAGGTCATGTCCGGCATTGAGTCCGAGTCCGGCCTCGCGGGCGGCTTCGGCAGCCTCCACGAACGGAGCCACGGCCTTCTCCGGGTCGGTGGGGTAGAGGTCGGCGTAGGGCTTGGTGTAGAGTTCCACCCGGTCGGCTCCGGCTTCGGCGGCGGCGCGTACCTGACGAGGATCGGCGGCCACGAAAATCGAACTGCGTATTCCGGCGCGGCGCAGCCTCTGGCAGATCTGCCGGAGCTGCTCCATGTTGGCCGCCACGTCCCATCCGGAATCGGATGTGAGCTGGCCCGGCGTGTCGGGCACGAGTGTGGCCTGGGCCGGGTGCGCCTCTTCCACGAGGCGGAGGAAATCCTCGGAGGGGTATCCCTCGATATTGAATTCGGTGGTGACGGTGTCTTTAAGTGCCGTCACGTCGGAGCGGCGTATATGCCGCTCGTCGGGACGCGGATGCACCGTGATCCCTTCGGCACCAAGCTGCTCGCAGTCGATGGCGAATTTCACCACATCGGGGTTGTTCTCGCCACGCGCGTTGCGCAGCGTGGCCACTTTGTTGATATTGACGCTTAGTCGTGTCATGGATAGTTCAGATAAAGAAATTGAAGTGACTTCTCCGCTGTCCCGCGGAGAGACCGGAGGTATGGAGTCTGCCCGCTCCTGACATATCACGGAGCATCGCGGGCAACCGTATCCCGAGATTGTCTAACAATCGGGCGGGGCTGAAAAGTTCAGTCAATTTCAGTTTTTTTCGCTAAAGGTTGGGATATTTGGCACGATATTTGTAACTTCGTATCCCGGAACTAATTGTCGGCCTCATCCGTTATAGCGGTAAAGGCGCTCCCCCTATGGGGAGTCTTCAAATTGCAAAACTAATAAAAAATCCTGATAAACTCCATATACAGTCGCAAATATGTGGCGTAGGATTATCCCGAGGCCCCTTGAGCGGGGGCGCGGGGGATGGAATCGGGATAAAAGTAACAATACAGACTATGACAGCCAAAGACGTAATATCGACCCAAGAGAATCTGCCGCCGCTGAAGACAGTGGATTCCGCAATGCCGCTTCTGGAGGTGCTTCCGCACCTGCTTGACGCGCCCGGCCGCCTGTTGGGTGTCAGTCATGACGGAGAGGTGATGGGGGTAATCGACCAGGGGTCGCTCCTTGAGGGGCTCGGACGCATGATCGCTCCGCGCGACGACAGTTCGGTGCTCGTGGTGGAGTCGGCGCCGCAGGATTACAGTGCATCGCTTCTGGCGCGGGCCGTGGAGGATGTCGACGCGCATCTTGTCGACCTGATTTCGCATCCGGCTCCCGACGGGATGCTGCATGTGACGCTGCGGGTGCGCACCACCGACCCCACGCAGGCCGTGATGAGCCTTGAGCGCTACGGCTACCGGGTGCTTGAGTCGGCCCCCGGCGGCGAGGCTGATGCCTCGATACTGGCCGAGCGTCTCGCCTCGCTCCAGGCCCTTATCAATGTCTAATCGGGATGAATCCCGGCGCATCCCGGGTTATCACCATGAATCGGGATGAATCCCGGCGAATCCCGGCAAAATAAAAGGAGGCGCTCCGCAAGGAGCGCCTCCGGTGTATATGGGAGTGATCGCGATTATCTGTCGTAGCGGGCGAAGTCGGCCTTCAGCATGTCGCCGGTCTCCATGAATGCCTGGTGCAGCGCGAAGCTTGCATAGAGGTTGTGGGGTGTGTGGCCGCCGTTCTTCTCGGCGAGTTTCACATAGTCCCAGAGGAGTTCGCGGTAGGCGGGGTGCGCACAGTTCTCGATGATGGTCTCGGCACGCTGACGCGGGTCTTTGCCGCGCAGGTCGGCCACACCCTGCTCCGTGACGAGCACCTTGACCGAATGCTCGCTGTGGTCGACGTGGCTCACCATCGGCACGATGGCCGAGATGGCACCGTTCTTCTGCACCGACGGACAGGAGAAGATCGAGAGATAGGCGTTGCGGCAGAAGTCGGCGGAGCCGCCGATGCCGTTCATCATCTTCGAGCCGAGCACGTGGGTGGAGTTGACGTTGCCGAAGATATCGGCCTCCAGAGCGGTGTTCATGGCGATAAGGCCGAGTCGGCGCACCACTTCGGGGCTGTTGGAGATTTCGCCGGGACGCATCAGGATCTTGTCGCGGAAGAAGTCGATGTTGTCCATGAAGTGGAGCATCGCGTCGTCGGAGAATGTGAGGGCGCAGGTAGAAGCAAACTTACACTTCCCTTCCTCCATCAGGGTCATCACGGCATCCTGGATTACCTCCGTGTACATCTCGAACTGCGGGATGTCCGGGTTGTTGCCCAGTCCGTAGAGCACGGCGTTGGCCACGTTGCCCACACCCGACTGGATCGGGAGGAACTCCTTGGGCATGCGCCCGGTGCGGAGCTGCTCGGCCAGGAAGTGGCATACGTTGGCACCGATGCGCTCTGTCACCTCATCGGAAGCGGTGAAGGGCTTGATGCTCTCTGAGTCGTTGGAGGGTACGATGCCGATGATCTTGGCGGGGTCGATCTTCAGGATCGTGCTGCCGATGCGGTCCGACGGCTTGTAGATCGGTATCTCGCGGCGGTGAGGGGGATCCAGAGGGATGTAGTTGTCGTGGAAGCCACGGAACGACGTGCGGTAGTAAGATGAATACTCGATGATCACCTTCTTGGCCATCATGGCGATGGTGGGAGCCATGCCCAAGCCGGCACCGAGGATGAACTCGCCGTTGGGCGACATCTCCGTCACCTCGATTACGGCCACGTCAAGGTCGCCGTAGAAGCCGTAGCGCAGATCCTGCGATACGTGGCTCAGATGGGTGTCGAAGTAGTGCATCGCACCACGGTTGGCCAGTTTGCGCGCATCCGGATGGCTCTGGTAGGGAGTGCGGATGCCGATGGCCTCGGCACGTGCCAGTTCGCCGTCGACATGATCGTTGGTCGATGCGCCGGTGAAGAGGTTGATCTTGAAAGGTTCGCCTTTTTCATGGAGCTCTTTCGCACGCTTGGCGAGAGCTACAGTTACAACTTTGGGGGTGCCTGAGGCTGTAAAGCCGGAGAAACCCACATTGTCTCCGTTTTTAATGTGGCTGGCAGCTTCTTCTGCCGTAATAAAAGGGATACTCATTTGTAACGATTAGATTTTATTGGTATTTTTGCAAAAGTAATCATTATCTTTGAATCCAAGAATATGAATCAGACCTTTTTTTTGCCCCCGACCGATAAAAATTGCACTTTTTTGAAGAAAGTGCGCATCGAGACCTATGGATGCCAGATGAATGTGGCCGATTCCGAGGTCGTGGCGGCTATGATGCAGCTCGCAGGGTATGAGACTACCGAGGCCGACGACGAGGCCGCGGCCGTGCTGCTCAACACATGCTCAATCCGCGATAATGCCGAACAGAAGATATATTCGCGTCTCGCTTACTGGAACTCGCTGCGCCGCCGCCTGGGGCGCAACATCATCATCGGTGTGATCGGCTGCATGGCCGAGCGCCTGAAGGAGGAACTGATCGAGAAGCATGGGGTCGACCTGGTGGCCGGTCCCGACGCGTATCTCGATCTGCCGAATCTGGTGGCTGCCGCCGAGACGGGGCAGAAGGCCATCAATACGGTGCTCTCCACCACGGAAACCTACCGCGACGTGATGCCGAAGCGTATGGCCGGTGCCGGCGTGGGGGGATTCATCTCCATCATGCGCGGCTGCAATAATTTCTGCTCTTACTGCATCGTGCCCTATACACGCGGACGCGAGCGCTCGCGCCATCCGGAAAGCATACTGCATGAGCTGGCCGACCTGCGGGCACGCGGTTTCCGCGAGGCCACGCTGTTAGGGCAGAATGTCGACAGTTACCGCCATACCGACGAGGCTACCGGACAGGTGACCGATTTCCCGGCGCTGCTCCACCTCGTGGCCGAGGCGGCTCCCGACATGCGCATACGCTTCACTACTTCCCACCCCAAGGATATGAGTGATGCCACTCTCGAGGCGATGGCTGCCCACGACAATATCGCGCGCCATATCCATCTGCCGGTGCAGAGCGGCAGTAATGCCGTGCTTAAGTCGATGAACCGTAAGTATACCCGCGAATGGTATCTTGACCGCGTGGCGGCCATACGCCGCATCCTGCCGGATGCCGGTATCTCGACCGACCTCTTCACCGGTTTCCACGATGAGAGCGAGGAGGATTTCCTGCAGACCCTGTCGCTGATGGAGGAGGTGGGGTTTGACTCGGCCTTCATGTTTAAGTACAGTGAGCGTCCGGGCACATTTGCCTCTAAGCATCTCCCCGACAATGTGCCGGAGGATGTGAAGATAGAGCGGCTCAACCGTATGATCGCGCTCCAGAATGAGCTGTCGCTGCGTTCGAATCTTAAGGATGTAGGGCGTGAGTTTACGGTGCTTGTGGAGGGGCGCTCGAAGCGCAATGCCGACGAGCTGTGCGGCCGCACGTCGCAGAATAAGGTAGCCGTCTTCCCTGCCGGAGGGCATAAGGCGGGCGACTTTGTACGCGTCAAGGTGGATTCAGCCACATCGGCCACCCTTCTCGCCCATGAAGTGACCGACTGATGCCATACGTACGTCAAGCATCCCAAATAAAGAGGGGACCCGGCTGCCGGGTCCCCTCTTTGTTTGGGATGCATTCTGGCGATAGCGGTGCAGGCTGAACCATCGGGCCGAGCGGGCGTTATACTCATGTATAACCCAAATAAGGCGAGGCCGGACAAGCGGGTGCCGGGGCTCTGCAATGGTGGCGACAGGCTGCCGCACCGCAGGGCGAGGCATCCCGGCCCGGCTAAAGCTGTAATTATGAAATAGGAAATCATGAAAAAGACACTGAAGATTTTCTCCCTCCTGCTTCTTGTTCTGGTGGGAACGTCGCTCTCTGCCTGCGACAACGACGATGATGATGTGATTGTGCCCACCGACCAGCTTCCGACGGCGGCCTCGACTTTCATCAATACTTACTATCCGTCCATTAAGGTGGCTTATGTAAATAAGGATACCGATAAGGGGGAGGTGCAGTATGAGGTGCGTATGACCTCGGGTGATGAAATCACTTTCGATGCCTCGGGTGAATGGATCGATGTGGATGCCCCCGACGGACGCACTATCCCCGACGGAATCGCCATCCAGCCGATTTCCGACTATGTGGAAGCCAATTATACAGGAGCCGGCATCAATGAGATTTCGCGCACGGCCAGCGGTTATGAGGTAGAGCTGACCAACGGAGTTGACCTCCGTTTCGACCCTGCGGGCAATTTCATGACCCAAAGCTATTGATACGTAGAATGATTTCCAAACAGATTCCTGCTGACCGTGATTTCGAGATTCATGTGGAACGTGGTGCCGATGGCTCGTATAATGTCCGGTATCGTCCGGTCTGATGTCAAGCATGTCAGGGAGGTAAGCACGAGAATGGTAGCCCCTAACCGCTCCGCGGTTATCGCTCCTTGCCGCTGACTGTGCGCGGATACAGACCCTTAATATTACGCTAAGAGGCGGCTGTGTCACGGATTGCGACACAGCCGCCTCGGCCTTATTGCTTATTGATGGTTATGGGTAAGTGTGCGGGTGAGGGTTAGCGCACGAGCACCTTGGCCGTATGCTGCCCGGCCTGCACGGCGTATACTCCGGCAGGGAGCATGAAGACGCAGTGGTCGGCAATGCGGTCGCGCAGCAGGACGGTGCGTCCGTTGAGGTCGGTCACGCGCAGGGTCTGTCCGGCGTAGCCGCTTACGGTGAGTGTGCCGCGTCCGCCGCTGATGCTGCCCGGATCGCCCGGATTGAGCGATACGCCGCTCACGCTGCCGAATGAGTAGCCCGAGAACATGGCGAAGTACTGGTCGTCGGGCAGGTCGGCATCAACCATCGGCATAAACCACTGGCAGTCCTGCAGTTCGGCGGGGAGGGTTACGGTGTGCGATGTCCAACCGTCGGCATCTTGCGGAAGTTCGGCTATCAGTATCGGCTCGGTGGAATCGCGGGTCTCGGCATAGAGGCGCATCGGAGCCGCGTAGCGGCCTCCCCAGTAGTCGAATGTGAGGGTCACGTCGTTCAGGCCGGTGGTGCGCATCTTCGGCAGGGCGATGCTGGTCTTGCGGTCAACCGATTCGTTGGTATATCCGATAAATGCCCATCCGGAGGGGAGGTCGAATATCGGGGAGATCATGCTGCCGGGATTTCCCATGACCCAATAGGTGTCGTCATACTGGTCGGTGGGGCGCACGATTACAGTGTTGTAGTCGGTGATGTCGTTGTCGAGGTTGTTGGTCCAGGGTACCATTACCGGTTCGCCGATGGCGGCGCTGAGTCCGGCCACATGGTAGCTGAGTCCGGCTGCATTGTAGGCCATCACGCCGAGCAGCACATATCCTACGGGGGATCCGTCGGGGCAGGTGTAGGTATAGCTCGTCACGTCCCATCCGGCCTCTTCAAAATATGTCCATCCCGAAGAGTAGTAATAGATCACATAGAGGAACGAGTCGCCGATCGGACCGTTCTCCTCACCCTCCGTCGGGGGATCCCAGGTGAGGGTCATCGACATGTTGTCTTCGCTTACGGATACGCGGAGGTTCTCTACGAGATAGGGGCGGTCAATACCGGTGTATATCATCGTCTCCTCCGCCTTGCCCGGCAGACCGTCGATGGCGCATTCCACCGTAATCACATTATAGTTCTGGGCCGTGGCGATGTCGAGTTTCACCACGTCGCCCGGTTTGCCGGTAAGCTTCTTGGTCTCTACGAGTTCGCGGTCTTTGTTGTAGCCGGGTTCGGTGGCGTAGCTGCTTACGGTCACGTCCATTTCCTTGTCGGCCGGTATGGCGCGGCCGGAGGCAGTGGTGAGGGGGAGGGTGAACTCCACCGATGCCGATAGCTTACCTTCGGCAGCTGCTGTGGCAGAGAGTCCGGTCACTCCGGTAGGCACTTCGGCAGAGCGTTCGGAGAGGGATATGTCGATGTCGGATACATGGAATGATACCTGGCCGGTCTTTGTGTGTATGCCGATATAGTAGGTGCCAGGCTCGGGGATGGCGAAGAATTCCTCAAGAATGTCGCCCAGCATATGCTCGCAGTGCGATTCGGGGATAATGACGCGTGTCATGGCCTCGGCAGTGGGGGCGGTGCCGATGCATACCTCGTAGGTGCCGGAGGTGTCGCGGTCGTGCACCAGACCGATTTCCATCTCGAAGCGGTAGGCCTTTTCGGTATTGTCAAACTGCATCGGGGGAAGTATCAGCCAGTCCTCGGCCGTATGCCCTGAGGCGAATGCCGGGAATCCCATTTCGGTGGTGAAGAACCAGGTGTCGTCCGAACCGTCCTCGAGCTTGCGTCCGTCGACATTGATGAGCGTCATCATCTCGAGCTGCTTTTCGAGCGGGCGGAAGTGTGCCGGCATACGCAGCGGGTCGCCGTAGGTGATGAAGTTGGAGGTGGCGGTGGGGGAGGCCCAACCCTTGTAGGTGGCCACTACCTCGGCGGTATAGCTTGTGAAGGGCTGTCCCTGCGGGAGGGTGTAGGAGAGCGAAGTGTCGCGTGTGGTGCCGATCTTTCCTCCGTTGAGGTATACGTCGTAGCTGATGTCGGAGTAGTCCACATATCCGTCATGTACGGAACCTGTCGGCACATTCCATGTCACCTTGTCTTCCGTCAGGCGCACGTTGCCCGGAGCTATCGGGGCATCGGCACCGGTCCAGCGGTGCAGTATGGCGGGTTCGCCGCGGTATCCCTCGACGCTGCAGACGAGGGCGTAGGTGTGCGCGCCGTTGCTGACTGCCGATACCTTGGCTACTATATCCTTGCCGGGTGCGGCTGTCCCCTTGTCCATCGGGTTGCCGTCCACGAGGAGTTCCCAGTCTACGGTGCCCTGTATGGAGGTGCCCTCCACGAGGCGGGAGGGGAGTGTCCATGTCAGCGAACCGTTGAGATCCGTGGCGGTGAAGTCATACGAGCGCAGAGTGGCCTGCTGCGGGGCGTCTCCCTGGGCGTTGACCTCGGGAGAGACAAGCACCGTGAAGATTTCCGCTCCGGCGCTTGAGCCGAGGCGCTTGGGTGCTTTGGCATCGGGATCGAGCAGGTAGAATGCTGTCCCCTGGCCGAGTATGTAGGCATCGTAGATGCAACCTCCGGCCGAGGGACTCCAGGCCAGACCGGTGGCTGTGGAGGGCTGGAGGTTGGGGATTGAGCGTGAGATGTCGTAGATGGTGGTGAGGTTGCCTTCGCGGTCGATGCTTACGAAGCGTCCGTCGGTGGTGACACCGTACATCGTGTCGGTCTGCGAGTCGTAGGTCATGGCGGCGCATACGTCTTTGATGTTGACGTCGCGCAGCGGGTAGACGCTCTTCACGTTGGTGGCGGGAGCCACCGAGAAGCAGAATCCATCACCCTCCTCATTATAGTTATAGGTATATACCTTGTCGTCGTATACGCGGTAGGCCGAAGATACAAGCACCGGGAGTTTGGAATTCTCCAGGTCGATGTATTCGATATCGAGTATGGTGCCGTCGTTGATGTCGTATTCGAGCCAGGCGTAACCCATGAAGGCGCCGTCGAGCTTAACTCCGGCTACGCCGCAGAGGTTGCCGTCGCGCATCCATCCGGTGTAGGTGGTCCATTGCCATGCGGTGAGCTCGTCCTGCCAGAGGAATTGCGACTGGCCGGTGGCGGGGTCAACGTCGTACATGCCGTATTTCAGGTCGGCAAGGTTGGTGTTGGCAAGAAATCCGTAGAGGTGCCCCGCAGCGGGGGCAGTGTGTAGCGGTGCCGGGAGGTTGCGGCTGTGAAACCGGGGGGCGCGCAGCGGGGCGACGCGCGATCGGCTACCGTCAGGAAGGGCTTCGGCTATCGCAGAGCCTTGTATGGCAGGATGAAAAGACTCGAAGCCCGAAGGCACAGGCACTTTCATCGTGGGAGCCTGCGGAGGGGCCACGGCTGATGCCGACAGTACGAAAGCCGACATGGCAATTGTAAGTGTGTGTCGCATAAGTACAGATGTTAGGGTTATTATTCATGTTGCAAGCGTCGCCGGCAACGTTGCGCCTGCGCTCCATTAATAGGGCGGGTGGCGTAGATGTGGTGCCGCTTACTCTTTGAAATCGCGGAGTATTTGCCGGGATATTACAAAATATTATCCGCTGAGATAAAATAGTGTAAATTTGGCGGTGCTGCCACGATTTTCTGCCTCAAAGATAGGTAATAAATCGGAAAAATCTAAAATTTGTACTAATTTTGTGGAGTAGACAGTCAATAACTTGAACTCATATAATTCTTGCTGTTGAACGGTCGTAACGCGATATGATACATCAATTTGCATCGGTGTGTATGCCTTGTGCGGCCGGAGAGCGGCGCCCTTGGTGGCGGCACGCCGGACACTTCAAACCAACCCAACAGATCTGCCTATGACACATTTTATGCAACGCGCCCTTTCGGCCATGGTGATGGCTGTGGCGATGGCAGTGCCGTGTGGCGCGGCCACTCCGGGTCAACCCGAACTGACCATGACATTTGAAATCCAATCCGGCGGCGGAGCGGTAATGGGGACGCTTACGGCTCCCCTGACCGACAATATGCAGCGCGCGCTTCCTGCGGATGCCGTGATGGATATCGCAGTGACGCGCTCGGCCTATTCGCTGGGGCAGTCGGAACTCCCTGTGCGGACGTTCTCGGGTCTGGCTCCCGGAGAGACGGTGACTTTCTATGACGACATCACTCCCCGATGGGAATATAACCAGCAGTATACGTATATGGCGCAGGTCTCGCTGCCGGGGTATACGTTCTATACCGGCTATGGCACGATGCGCCCGGGTGTGGAGTTCAATTTCGAGCAGGGGGCATTCTCGCTTGATCCGGCGCCTGACGGGAAGTCGGTCGCGCTGTCGGCGGTGGTGCCTCACCGCGATACCGACGGGCTTGAACTGACGGTCGACATTTCATCGGTCGTATTCTACCGCGCGGCGGATACCTCGTCGTGGCCTTACCGTTATGAGGTGGTAGGGGAGGTGGAAAATCCCGAACCGAAGAGCACCGTGAGCGTCACCGATAATGCTCCGGCATCCAATGTGGTCAATTATTATATGGTGCGTGCCGTCACGTCCTACGGTTATGCCGAGATGTCGGGCACGTGCTATGTGGGGATGGACCTGCCGGGGGCGCCGATTGACGTGACGGCGGAAAGCTGCGCCGAGGGTGCGCTGATAAGCTGGAAGGCACCGGAGGCGGGGCAGAACTGGGGGTATATCGACCCGGAGGCGGTGACGTATAATGTGTATCGCTGCTGGTCGTATGGTCCGACAGGTCGCGAACTGCTGGCCGAAGGGGTGAAGGAACTGTCGCTGACCGACAACGGCGACGGACTTGAAACGCCATTGGCTGTGCGCTATGAGGTGGAGTCGGTCAATGAGCGTGGTGTGGGTGCAAGCGCCTACAGCGGGTATGATTATGACATAATCGTGGGGCCTGCCTACGCGCTGCCGTTCCGTGAGACGTTTGACGGCGGTCTAACCTGCGAGTGGTCGCTCGGCTCGACGAGCTATTACGCCCAGTGGTATCTGGCCACGGTGGGAGAGTACGGCAGCCGCCCGGTGACGGTCAATCCGCAGCAGGGGCGCGGTCTGATATATGTGGACTATGTATACAACAATCCCCCCTCCGGTACCGTCAATACCCTCACTTCCTATAAGATTGACATGAGCGGGGCGGATAATCCCTGTCTGTCGTTCTGGTATTATGCTATTCCGGATAATGATGTGACTATATCGGTGGATTATTCTGCCGACGGTGGCTCGACGTTTGGGGAGGCTACTGTGATACGCATTGCCGACGGGGCGGCCGAGGGCGCCGGATGGCGTCAGGTGCGCTTGCCGCTTACAGGTATGGCCGGAAGCAGCGCGGTGGTGCTGCGCTTCTCCACCTCTTATCTCGATGCCCCCTCATCGGCCATGATAGATGATGTGCAGGTGGTCGACTATCCGCAGGTGCGCGGTCTTAAGGCAGAGGTGGATTCCTCAGTCATGAGCGCGGTGCTGACGTGGAGTCTGCCGGAGGATGCGCCGGAGTGTGCCGGATTCGTAGGCTACATCGACGGCGAGGAGTGCGGAGAGGTCGTTTCACCCTGGACGGTAAAGGAACTGGAATATGACCATACCTACAGTTTTCAGGTGCGTCCGCTGTATGAGGATGTGGAGATAGAGGCGTCGGCTCCCTGTGTGGTTGTAATCAATTCACCGGCAGTGACCGATTTCACTGTGGGCGATTATGACTATACGGTGCTCGGCATTGATGTGGTGCCGGCAGTGGTGTATGTAAGCGGTTATCACGGTCGCGGCGGATTGCTGCGTCTGCCCGGCTCGGTGGAGTATAAGGATACGGAATATCAGGTGCATGGAGTGGCCGACGGGGCTTTCCGCGACAATTCATCCCTGGAGAGTGTGGCTCTTCCGGAGGGTTATGCATTCGTGGGGTGTGAGTCGTTTGCCGGATGCGGGTCGCTGTTCGGTGTCTCGCTTCCCGAGTCGCTGCTGCATATCGGAGAGCGTGCCTTTGCCGGATGCTCCGCGCTGAAGGATGTGACGTTTGCCGGCGCTGTGCCCCCTGCCGTGGAAGATGATGCCTTCAGCGGCGTGGCCGACGGTTGCAAGGGTCATTGCCCGGAGGGCTCTGCCGACAAGTATGCCGCCGTCGATGCGCTCTCGCATCTTGATTTCGGCGTGGCCGGAGTGGATGAGCTATTCAGCGGAGAGGAAGTGGTATCCGTGGAATGGTACGACATGTCGGGCGGCCGCCTGTCGGCCCCCGTCCCGGGTCGCCCCTGCGTGGCGCGTGTGCGCCTGAGCGATGGCCGCGTGCTGCACCATGTGCGCCTCCTGCATCCCTGATTCCCTGCGGTGGCCGCACCGGGGGTGCGTCCCTACAACAACAACGGAATTCCTAATTCCTCCCTCCTAATTCCTAATTCCCACAACGCTGTCTTGTGTATAAGACAAAAAATGGCTAATTTTGTCTTGTATACAAGACAGTGTTCGTTATGATAAGAACTGAAGTACTTCGAGAGGTGATGCTTGAAAACCGTGAAGAGGTGATGCGTCACAACGTTATAAAACGCAATATCACGCTTGACGGCTTCGACCGTCAGGTGCTGGTCGGTGCGCGTCGCGCAGGCAAGTCGTATATCATTTATGGCAAAATCCAGGAATTGCTGGCATCGGGGCATTCGTGGAACGAGATGGTATATGTCAACTTTGAAGATGAGCGTCTTATCGGAATGACCGTTGACGACCTGAACCTGATACTTGAGGTGCACGGTTCGCTTGGCGGTACGCGTCCGATGCTGTTTCTTGATGAAATCCAGAATGTGGAGGGGTGGGAACGGTTTGCGCGTAGGCTTGCCGACAGTAAGTATACTGTATTTATCACCGGAAGCAATGCCAAAATGCTTTCTGTGGATGTGGCCGCTGCCTTGGGGGGAAGGTATCTGACGCGCGAGGTGTTCCCGATGCAGTTTGACGAATACCTGAGGGCCAATGGGATAGATCCCTCTGACCCGTTGCTGGATGCTACTACAGCGGCCCGTGGCACCCTGATGCGTCATTTCGATGAATATCTGCAGTTTGGCGGTTTCCCGGAGTGTGCCACTCTCCCGGTAAAGCGGGATTACCTGATAAGTCTGTATCAGAAGATATTTCTTGGAGATATCGCGGCCCGGCATAGGGTGGAGAATGTATTTGCGCTGCGGATACTTTTCCGCAAACTGGCGGAAAGCCTGAAGCAGCCTTTGTCGTTCACACGTGCCACCAATATAGTGGCTTCGACCGGTACGAAGATTGGTAAAAGTACGGTCATCAATTATCTGGGTTACGCCTCGGAGGCATATCTGATATTGCCGCTGACCAACATTGCCGACAGTCTGGCCGACCGCTGCTCCAACCCTAAATACTATTTCATCGATAATGGAATCATCTCCCTGCTTGCTCTTGACATCCGCACATCGCTGCTTGAAAATATGGTGGCGTTGCGACTGGTCTCGGAGTATGGCTCAAAGGATGCCGTATATTTCTATAACCATGGTGTGGAGGTGGATTTCTATGTGCCTCAGACGGAGACGGCGATACAGGTATGCTATTCCATGAATGACGCCGAGGGCACCTTTGAAAGGGAAACCGGGGCATTGATAAAGTTGCAGTCGCGCCTTGCATGCCGGCGCAACATTATAGTCACCTACGAAGAGGAAGGTGTCATCGAGAGGGATGGGGTGACGATTGAGGTGATTCCGGCCTGGAAATTCCTGCTCAGGGGAGCGGGCGGAGCACCCGCGTGAGCAGCGAGCGCTCCGAGGCGGCATCGTCGCCGAAGCGCACGCGGGCCTTCAGCCCGCCGCGCTCCACGTCGACCACCGTCCCTATCCCGAAATACTGATGCGCCACGCGCTGACCGGGGCGCAACGCTTCCTGATTGCCGCCATCTCCGGCTTCGCCGCCGGAGGTGGCGGCCGACGTTATCCCCGTCTCTGCATCTATGGCACGGGCCAGCATCCGGCTCCCCTCCCAGAGCGAGGGGTCGAGCTTCCCTTCGTGCAGAAGCAGTCCGTCGGCTATCTCGGCCAGGAAGCGGGAGGGGTATTTGTCGGTCGACGACTGCACGTTGTAACCCTCGCTCTCCGTCAGGCAGAGGGTGCGCCGCGCCCGCGTGACGGCCACATACATCAGCCGCCGCTCCTCTTCAAGCGCCTCCATGCGCCGTTCGCGCAGCGACCGGTGACTCGGGAATACACCCTCCGACAGACCGCACACCATCACATGGTCAAACTCCAGACCCTTGCTCTGGTGTATCGTCATCAGGCGCACGCAGTCACCCTCCGGGCGATGGTCGGCGTTGGTGTACATCGCTATATCCTGCAGATATACCGGCAGACTGATCTCATCCGGGTCGCGTCGGCTCTCGTAGTGGCGCACCGAACTGAGCAGTTCCTCCACATTCTCCAGCCGCTCCGTCTCCGTGTCCTCGCGCAGCATCCGCGTCAGTCCCGATTCTTTGAGCACCTTGTTGAGCAGTTCCGACACACTCGTGGTGAGCATCTCGGCGCGAGCCGTCTCGATAAGCGAGATGAATTCCTGCAGCGGTTTGTAGGCCCGCGTACCCTTCCACTCCTCAATATGCAGTTTCAGCGCCTCGTAGCAGGGGATGTTCTCCTGCCGCGAATAGTCGCGTATCTTCCCGAGCGAGGTGTTGCCGAAGCGGCGCGAGGGTGTATTGACGATGCGGGCGAAGGAGAGATTGTCGTTGCGCGCTATAAGGCGCAGGTATGCAAGCGCGTCCTTAATCTCCTTGCGCTCAAAGAATCGCACCCCACCCCAGATGGTGTAGGGGATGCTGCGGCGCAGCAGTTCCTGCTCCAGACCGCGCGACATGTAGGATGCCCGGTAGAGTATCGCCATCTTCCCGTAGGCGCTCCCGTCGCGGTGCAGGCGCTCGATCTCGCGCACTATGGCACGGGCCTCGCGGGTCTCGTCGCTACAGTGGATATGCACCGGGCGCGTGCCAGAAGGGTTGCGGGTGAAGAGTTCTTTGGGTATGCGGCGGCGGTTGTGGGAGATTACGGAGTTGGCCACGGCCAGTATCTCGGGGGTCGACCGATAGTTCTGCGGCAGTACGATGGTGGCATCGGCCTGCCAGTCGATAAACTCCCCCGGACGCGCTCCGCGCCATTCGTAGATGGCCTGGTCGGGGTCGCCCACTACGAAAAGGTTGCGGTAGAGGGCGGTGATGATGCGGGCTATCTTCCAGTCCGAACCGTTGCAGTCCTGGGCCTCGTCGATCATGACGTAGTTGAGGGTCTGCTGCCAGTATTGGCGCACATCCTCAAAGCGTGCGAAAAGATGCAGGGTGAAGAGGATTAGGTCGTCGAAGTCGAGGCAGTAGTTGAGTGTCTGGTAGTGGATGAAACTTTCGGCGGGTTTCATCGCTGCCGTATTGGTGAACCGTGGAGAGTCGGGGAGCATGTAGCGCTCTATGTATTTGGGGCAGACGGCGTATTTGAACTGTGCCACTTCGCGCGACAGCTGGCGCACTTCCTTTTTGGTGCGGTCGAGACCGTGGAGTTCAAGCACCTGTTTGGCAAGCTGTTCGGTGTCGGCTTCGTCGAGGATGGTGAAATTGGCCGGGAAACCGAGACGGTATATGTCGCGGCGCAGCACCTTGACGCAGAACCCGTGGATGGTGCATACGAAATCATTGACGCTCCCGGCGCCGACCATCGTGGCGATGCGGGTGCGCATCTCCTGGGCGGCCTTGTTGGTGAAGGTCATGCAGAGGATGTTGGCGGGGTCGATGCCGAGGTTGTTGACCAGATGGGCGAAGCGGTGCACGAGTACGCGGGTCTTGCCCGATCCGGCGCCGGCCACGAGTCGCACCTGGCCTTCCGTGGCCTCGACGGCCTCGCGCTGGCGCTCGTTAAGGCCGGAGAAGACGGAATCTGTATTTTCGGGAGTGTCGGTTTGCATGGAGTCAGAAAGTTAGAGATGGGGGATTAGAGGGGAGACCCTTCGATGAATCTCGGGCGCGGAACCACGGGGCACGATGGCCGCACCTGTAGGGACGCACCCTGATGCGTCCGCGTGTATCCGAGCGTGCATCCGCGTGCCACCGGGCATCGCGACTGCAAATATACAAATAAAAATCTGATTGGGGATTATCCTGCTTTCTCCGCCGCACCTTCGCGGAGTCACACTCTCTTACTTAGAGTGTGTGAT
>CAMWRH010000021.1 GCA_947176605.1 uncultured Porphyromonadaceae bacterium | reverse complement strand
CAAGGGCGAATACCAGAGTGGCCAAATGGGGCAGACTGTAAATCTGCTGGTTTATACCTTCGGTGGTTCGAATCCATCTTCGCCCACATCAATTATGCGGAAGTAGCTCAGTTGATAGAGCATCAGCCTTCCAAGCTGAGGGTCGCGAGTTTGAGCCTCGTCTTCCGCTCAAAGGAAAACAACGCCAATGTAGCTCAGGGGTAGAGCACTTCCTTGGTAAGGAAGAGGTCGCGGGTTCAAATCCCGCCACCGGCTCCAATCTCTCCTTCAACCGAAGAGAAAAAGAAAAATTAAAATAATAATAGCAAAACAATGGCTAAGGAAAAATTCGAAAGAACCAAACCGCACGTGAACATCGGTACGATCGGTCACGTTGACCACGGTAAGACTACTCTTACTGCGGCCATTACAAAGGTTCTCGCTGAGAAGGGTCTTTCAGAGGCTCGTTCGTTTGACTCTATCGACAACGCTCCCGAGGAGAAAGAGCGTGGTATTACTATCAATACAGCTCACGTAGAGTATCAGACTGCGAACCGTCACTACGCACACGTTGACTGCCCGGGACACGCCGACTATGTGAAGAACATGGTTACCGGTGCTGCTCAGATGGACGGCGCTATCATCGTAGTAGCTGCTACTGACGGCCCGATGCCCCAGACTCGTGAGCACATCCTTCTCGCTCGTCAGGTGAACGTACCCCGTCTGGTGGTGTTCATGAACAAGTGCGACATGGTCGACGACGAAGAGATGCTCGAGCTCGTTGAGATGGACATGCGCGACCTTCTTTCTCAGTACGAATACGATGGCGACAACACTCCCATCATCCGTGGTTCAGCTCTCGGCGCCCTCAACGGCGAGCCCGAGTGGGTTGAGAAGGTAATGGAGCTCATGGACGCTGTCGACAACTGGATTCCGCTGCCTCCCCGTGATATCGACAAACCCTTCCTGATGCCTGTTGAGGACGTATTCTCAATCACTGGTCGTGGTACTGTGGCTACTGGCCGTATCGAGACTGGTATCGTGAAGGTAGGTGATGAGGTTCAGATCCTTGGCCTCGGCGCTGACCGCAAGACTACCGTAACTGGTGTCGAGATGTTCCGCAAGCTCCTCGATGAGGGTGAAGCCGGCGACAACGTAGGTCTGCTCCTCCGTGGCGTTGACAAGAACGAAATCCGTCGTGGTATGGTGCTCTGCCATCCCGGTCAGGTTAAGCCTCACGATCACTTCAAGGCTCAGGTTTATATCCTGAAGAAAGAGGAGGGTGGCCGTCACACTCCGTTCCACAACAAGTACCGTCCCCAGTTCTACATCCGTACGCTCGACGTAACCGGTGAGATCACTCTCCCCGAGGGTGTTGAGATGGTAATGCCCGGCGACAACGTTGAGATCGACGTTAAGCTCATCACTCCGGTGGCTTGCGATCAGGGTCTGCGTTTCGCAATCCGTGAGGGTGGCCGCACAGTAGGTTCCGGCCAGATCACTCAGGTATACGAGGACTAATAGTCCATCGCCCCTGGCTGACCTCTACGGTTAGACATCAAGTGAATATCTCGCTTTAAGACTCATGAGGGGTCTTGCCTCGCAAGGCCCCTCTATATACGGGAATAGCTCAGTCGGTAGAGCACTGGTCTCCAAAACCAGGTGTCGGGAGTTCGAGCCTCTCTTCCCGTGCCAAAAAAATCAAGTATGAAATTAACTAAGGACATAAAGGAATCTTATGACGAACTCGTCTATAAGGTTTCTTGGCCGACTCAAAAGCAGCTTATCAACAGTTCGGTGCTGGTGCTGATAGCTTCCATCATCATCGCTGTCTTTATCTGGGCTGTCGATAAGATTTTTGAGCTCCTGATGCAATTCATTTACGGTTTATAATTCTACAGTATCAGCGACATGGCTAACGAAAAGAAAGAGTGGTACGTGCTGCGTGCCATTTCCGGTAAGGAGGCTAAGGTGAAGGAGGTGCTCGACGCACAGATCCGCAATACGAATCTTGGCCACTACGTTTTCCAGGTGTTGATACCCACAGAAAAGGTCCTGACTACGCGCAATGGCAAGAAGGTGGTCAAGGAGCGCACTCTCTACAGCGGCTATGTATTTGTTCAGGCAAATCTTACCGGTGAAGTGGAATATGAGCTCCGCAACACTACAAATGTCATTGATTTTTTACGCGGTCGTGCCAAGGGTGCCAAGCCGGAGACCCTCAGGGAGTCTGAGGTGATGCGTATGCTTGGACGTGCCGACGACCTGCAGCAGCCGGTCGATGAGGTGCTCGCCGATTTCGAGCCGGGTGAGGCTGTCAAGGTGCTCGCCGGCCCGTTCAGCGGTTTCTCTGCGGTAATCTGCGAGGTTAATACTGAGAAACGTAAATTGAAGGTCGAGGTCAAGATTTTTGGCCGAGGCACGGAGCTTGAGTTGGATTATTCCCAAGTCGAGAAGGAATAATCACTGTCGTGAGGCTCTTCCGTTCTGCTGATGTTTGTTACGCTTCAGCCGAAAGGAGGGGAGGATGACGGTGAGGTTTTTTCTTGCAACAACATTTTTAAAATTCTGAACAATGGCTAAAGAAATTGCTGGACAGATCAAATTGCAGATTAAAGGCGGTGCGGCCAATCCCTCGCCTCCCGTAGGACCTGCTCTGGGTTCGAAGGGTATCAATATCATGGAGTTTTGCAAGCAATTCAACGCCCGCACCCAGGATAAGGCCGGTAAGGTTCTTCCGGTAGTAATCACTTACTACACCGACAAGAGCTTCGACTTTATCGTCAAGACCCCGCCTGTGGCAGTTCAGCTTAAGGAGGTGGCAAAGCTGAAAAGCGGCTCTGCACAGCCTAACCGTAACAAGGTTGCTGAAATCACATGGGATCAGGTGAAGGCTATCGCTGAAGACAAAATGCCCGATTTGAACTGTTTTACTTTAGACTCGGCAATGCGTATGGTTGCCGGCACAGCCAGAAGCATGGGTATAACCGTAAAAGGGGCGTTCCCTGAACTTAACTAATACTCTTCAATTAAAATGGGAAAACTGACAAAAAATCAAAAGTTGGCTTTGTCGAAGATTGAAGCTGGGAAGGCATATACGCTCGCTGAGGCTGCTGAGAAGGTAAAGGAAATTACTTTCACTAAGTTTGACTCTTCGCTCGACATCGACGTGCGTCTGGGTGTCGATCCCCGCAAGGCCGACCAGATGGTGCGTGGCGTGGTTTCGCTCCCTCACGGTACCGGTAAGCAGGTGCGCGTCCTCGTGCTCTGCAACCCCGACGCCGAGGCTGCCGCCAAGGAGGCAGGTGCCGACTATGTAGGTCTCGATGAGTATCTCGACAAAATCAAAGGTGGCTGGACTGACGTTGACGTCATCATCACTCAGCCCTCTGTAATGGGTAAGCTCGGCCCTCTGGGTCGTATCCTCGGCCCCCGCGGTCTGATGCCTAACCCCAAGAGCGGCACTGTGACTATGGATGTCGCCAAGGCTGTCAAGGAGGTTAAGCAGGGTAAGATTGACTTCAAGGTCGACAAGACCGGTATCGTACACGCTTCTATCGGTAAGGTTTCTTTCTCTGCCGAGCAGATGCGCGACAATGCCAAGGAGTTCATCAACACGCTGATCAAACTCAAACCGGCTACTGCCAAGGGCACATATATCAAGAGCATTTATCTTTCAAGCACCATGAGCCCGGGCGTGAAAGTTGACGCCAAGTCTGTGGCGGAATAATTCTTTAACACCGACTAAACGACATGAAAAAGGAAGATAAAGCACTTATCATAGATATGATCGGAAATACGCTCGGCGAGTATGCCTGCGTATATCTGGTACAGACTGCAGGTCTCGATGCCGAGAAGACAAGCGCTCTTCGTCGCGCTTGCTTCCAGGAAGACATCAAGATGCTCTGCGTGAAGAACACTCTTCTTCACAAGGCGCTTGAGGCTGCCGAGACCGACTATTCCGACCTCTACGACCTCCTGCATGGTGAGACAACTCTCCTGCTGAGCAACACCGGCAACGCTCCGGCCAAGCTCATCAAGAAGTTCCGTGGCAAAAACGACACGCTTCCCATGCTCAAGGGCGCTTATGTCGAGGAGACTGCTTACGTTGGCGAGGACCAGTTGGAGACCCTGGCCAATATCAAGAGCAAGAACGAACTTATCGCCGACGTTGTGGCTCTCCTGCAGAGCCCGGCCAAGAACGTTATCTCTGGCCTTCAGAGTGGTGCCAACAAGCTCCACGGCATTCTGGAGACTCTCTCCAACAAAGAATAATCTACAATTAAAAAAACAAAAAAACATATACAGAAATGGCAGATTTGAAAGCATTTGCAGAACAGCTTGTAAACCTCACCGTTAAGGAAGTTAACGAACTCGCTCAGATCCTGAAGGATGAGTATGGCATCGAACCCGCCGCTGCAGCTGTAGCAGTTGCTGCCGGTCCCGCCGCCGGTGCAGCAGCCGCTGAAGAGAAAACTAACTTCGACGTTGTCCTCAAAGCAGCCGGCGCAAGCAAGCTCGCTGTCGTGAAGCTCGTGAAGGAGCTCACTGGCCTTGGCCTGAAGGAGGCTAAGGAGCTCGTTGACAACGCTCCCAGCAACCTCAAAGAGGGTCTGCCCAAGGCTGAGGCTGAGGGTCTGAAGAAGCAGCTCGAAGAGGCTGGTGCCGAAGTTGAGCTCAAATAAGATCTCTTCATAGAAAATCATAGGTTAAGACCCCGCCCGCAAGGTGCGGGTGTCTTAACCTTTTTTCTCATATCCGGCCATTCTCTCTCTCCTGCCATATCCTCTCCCCGCGCCATAGCCTCTCTTTCTCTCGCTTTTCGCTCCTCTTCTCCGCCGCTACGTGCGCCACTTTCTGCTGTCCGCTTTGATATCATTTACTTTTTTTATAGTCTGATAACTAAGCCGGGCACGGTTTTTGTGTCGTATATTCCCGCTGCTTCCTGCGCCTGAAGCGTGCGGCTTATAACCCCCTTTATCTCCAATTTTGTTTTGAACTGACTGATTTTGTCGACTCAGACGGATTGATGAACCACAGTGTGATATAGTCGAGCGTCAATAATCAGACACAAAATAAATTTCATACAATGTCTGTAAATTTAACCGAAAAACCACGCGTGAATTTCGCGTCAATCAAGAATCCGCTTCCGTTCCCGGATTTCCTGGACGTGCAGCTCAAGTCGTTCCGCGATTTCCTGCAGCTCGACACTCCCCCGGAGAACCGTAAGAACGAGGGACTCTACAAGGTCTTCGCGGAGAATTTCCCGATTGCCGACACGCGCAACAATTTCGTGCTGGAGTTCCTGGACTACTATATCGATCCTCCCCGCTATTCGATCGAGGAGTGTCTCGAGCGTGGCCAGACCTACAGTGTGCCCCTCAAGGCCAAGCTGAAACTCTATTGCACCGACCCCGACCATGAGGACTTCGACACCACGATCCAGGATGTCTATCTCGGCACTATACCCTATATGACCGAGCAGGGCACTTTCGTGATCAACGGTGCCGAACGCGTTGTCGTGTCGCAGCTTCACCGCTCGCCCGGTGTGTTTTTCGGTCAGAGCGTACATGCCAACGGCACCAAGCTCTACTCGGCCCGTATCATACCCTTCCGCGGTAGCTGGATCGAGTTCGCCACAGACATCAACAATGTGATGTATGCCTACATCGACCGTAAGAAGAAGCTTCCCGTGTCGACTCTGCTCCGCGCCATCGGCATGGAGTCGGATAAGGATATCCTCCAGGTGTTCAATCTGGCCGAGGAAGTGGCTGTCACTCCCGAAAATCTCCGCAATTCGCTCGGTCGCGTAGTCGCCGGACGTATCTCCAAGACATGGCACGAGGATATCGCCGACGTCGATACAGGCGAGGTTGAATCAATCGTGCGCAGCGAGATTGTGCTCGAGCGTGGCTCCGAACTTACCGAGGATGCCCTTGAGGCTATCCTGGAGAGTGGCGAGAAGACCATCATGCTCGAAAGCGAGAACGCTTCGGCCATCGATTCAAGCATCATCTACAACACACTCCGCAAGGACCCCACCGACAACGAGCGCGACGCCGTGCTCTACATCTACCGCCAGCTCCGCAACGCCGAGGCACCCGACGAGCAGTCGGCACGCGAGGTGATACAGAACCTCTTCTTCTCCGACAAGCGTTACGACCTGGGCGAGGTGGGCCGCTACAGAATCAACAAGAAACTCGAGCTCGACACTCCGATGGATGTCAAGGTGCTTACCCGTGAGGATATCATCTCGATCATCAAGTATCTCATCGAGCTTATCAATTCGAAAAGCGACGTCGACGATATCGACCACCTCTCCAACCGCCGCGTGCGCACCGTAGGCGAGCAGCTCTACAACCAGTTCGGTGTGGGCCTGTCGCGCATGTCGCGCACCATCCGCGAGCGCATGAACGTGCGCGACAACGAGGTGTTCACTCCGATCGACCTTATCAACGCCAAGACCATCTCTTCGGTCATCAACACGTTCTTCGGCACCAACGCCCTCTCGCAGTTCATGGACCAGACCAACCCTCTGGCCGAAATCACCCACAAGCGCCGTATGTCGGCACTCGGCCCCGGCGGTCTGTCGCGCGAGCGCGCAGGTTTCGAGGTGCGCGACGTGCACTATACACACTACGGCCGTCTCTGTCCGATCGAGACCCCTGAAGGCCCCAACATCGGTCTGATTTCTTCGCTCTGCGTATATGCCAAGATCAACTCGCTCGGCTTCATCGAGACTCCCTACCGCGAGGTGAAGGACGGCAAGGTTGACCTCGACAACAACGACGTGATCTATCTCACAGCCGAAATCGAGGAGGGTAAGACAATCGCCCAGGGCAACGCTCCGCTCAACGACGACGGCACATTCATCAATCCCACCGTCAAGGCCCGCAAGGATGCCGACTTCCCCATCGTGCCCCCGCAGGATGTGGAGCTTATGGACGTGGCTCCGATTCAGATCGCTTCGATCGCCGCTTCGCTCATCCCGTTCCTTGAGCACGATGACGCCAACCGTGCGCTCATGGGATCCAACATGATGCGCCAGGCCGTGCCGCTGCTCCGCAGCGAGGCCCCGATCGTGGGCACCGGCATCGAGGGTCAGCTGATCCGCGACAGCCGCACTCAGATCATGGCCGAAGGCGCCGGTGTGATCGAATATGTCGACGCTACAAAGATCACTATCCGCTACGACCGCACCGACGACGAGGAATTCGTATCCTTCGAATCGGCTGTCAAGGAATACAAGATACCCAAGTTCCGCCGCACCAACCAGGGCACCACAATCGACCTGCGACCCATCTGCAACGTCGGCCAGCGCGTCGAGAAGGGGGATATCCTCACCGAGGGTTATTCCACCGAGAAGGGTGAGCTCGCCCTGGGACGCAACCTGAAAGTGGCGTTCATGCCCTGGAAGGGTTACAACTATGAGGATGCCATCGTGCTCAATGAGCGCATGGTCAAGGAAGATATCCTCACTTCGGTACACGTCGACGAGTATACACTCGAAGTGCGTGAGACGAAGCGCGGCATGGAGGAACTCACTTCCGACATACCCAACGTCAGCGAGGAAGCCACCAAGGACCTCGACGACCGCGGCATTATCCGCGTCGGCGCCCACGTGGTGCCCGGCGACATCATGATCGGTAAGATCACCCCGAAGGGTGAGAGCGACCCGACTCCCGAGGAGAAGCTGCTCCGCGCCATCTTCGGCGACAAGGCCGGCGATGTGAAGGACGCCTCTCTCAAGGCTTCACCCTCGCTGAAGGGTGTGGTAATCGGCACCAATCTTTTCTCGCGCGCCACAAAGAAGAAAACCTCGAAGAAGAGCGCCAACGCGCAGCTCCCCATGCTCGACGAGGAGTACGAAGAGAAGCAGGCCGAGCTGAAGGCCATCCTGCTCGACAAGCTCTCCACTCTGCTCGCCGGCATGACCTCTGAGGGTGTCACCGACTTCATCGGCGCCGACATCGTGCCGAAGGGTGCGAAGTTTGACGACGTTATCTTCGGCTCGATCGATTTCGAGACGGTCAACCTCTCCGGATGGACAGGCGACGCACGTGTCGACGCGATGATCCCGAAGCTGATCACCAATTACCTCCGCAAGTCGAAGGAAATCGATTCCGAACTGCGCCGCAAGAAATTCGACATCACCATCGGCGACGAGCTCCCCTCCGGAATCATGCAGCTCGCCAAGGTCTACATCGCCAAGAAGCGTAAGATCGGCGTGGGCGACAAGATGGCAGGCCGCCACGGCAACAAGGGTATCGTATCCCGCGTGGTGCGCCAGGAGGATATGCCGTTCCTTGAGGACGGTACTCCGGTCGACATCGTGCTTAACCCGCTGGGTGTGCCTTCGCGAATGAACCTCGGTCAGATCTTCGAGACCGTGCTCGGATGGGCAGGCCGCGAGCTGGGCGAGAAGTTCGCTACCCCGATCTTCGACGGCGCTACGCTCGACGACCTCAACGAGTGGACCGACAAGGCCGGTGTGCCCCGCTACGGTAAGACCTACCTCTACGACGGCGGCACGGGCGACCGTTTCGACCAGCCCGCTACCGTGGGTGTAATCTACATGCTTAAGCTCGGTCACATGGTCGAGGACAAGATGCACGCACGTTCGATCGGTCCCTACTCTCTGATCACGCAGCAGCCGCTCGGCGGTAAGGCCCAGTTCGGTGGCCAGCGTTTCGGTGAGATGGAGGTGTGGGCGCTCGAGGCTTTCGGCGCCAGCCATATCCTGCAGGAGATCCTGACCATCAAGTCCGACGATGTCACAGGCCGAAGCAAGGCCTACGAGGCTATCGTGAAGGGCGACGCAATGCCGACTCCCGGTATCCCCGAATCTCTCAACGTGCTGCTCCACGAGCTGCGCGGTCTGGGTCTGAGCATCACTCTCGACTAATTTATAACTGAAGCCACATGGCTCCCGGCCCGACGCCGGGACGGGAGCCGGGGCTTCACTTCCCCCCACTTCAAAAATCATAATCCAAGAATGGCTTTTAGAAGAGACAACAAGATAAAGAGCAACTTCTCCAAAATCACCATCGGCCTCGCTTCTCCCGAGGAAATCAAGGAGAAGTCGAGCGGTGAGGTGCTCAAGCCCGAAACCATCAACTACCGCACCTACAAGCCCGAGCGCGACGGCCTGTTCTGCGAGAAAATTTTCGGTCCGGTCAAGGATTTCGAGTGCCATTGCGGCAAGTACAAGCGTATCCGATACAAGGGTATCGTCTGCGACCGATGCGGTGTGGAGGTAACCGAAAAGAAAGTGCGCCGCGAGCGCATGGGTCATATCGAGCTGGTAGTGCAGGTGGCTCACATCTGGTATTTCCGCTCGCTGCCCAACAAGATCGGCTATCTGCTCGGTCTCCCCTCGAAGAAACTCGACTCTGTAATATACTATGAGCGCTACGTGGTGCTCAATCCCGGCAATGTCACTGTCAAGGATCCGAAGGGCAACAAGGATGTGCCCCTTCAGAAACTCGACCTCCTCTCCGAAGAGGAGTATGCCGAAATCATGGACAGCCTTCCCGAGGAAAACCGCTATCTCGACGACAGCGACCCCAACAAGTTTGTGGCCAAGATGGGTGCCGAGGCTATCTATGAGCTCCTGAAGGATATCAACCTCACCGACCTCGCTGCCGAGCTGCGCCGCATCGCCAATGAAGACGGTTCGCAGCAGCGCAAGACCGAGGCGCTGAAGCGTCTGCAGGTGGTCAACAGTTTCATCGCTTCGGCCGACCGCAACAAGCCCGAATGGATGATCCTGAAGGCCGTGCCGGTAATCCCGCCGGAGCTCCGCCCGCTCGTGCCGCTGGATGGCGGTCGTTTCGCCACTTCCGACCTCAACGATCTCTACCGCCGCGTAATCATCCGCAACAACCGTCTGAAGCGTCTTATCGACATCCAGGCTCCCGAGGTGATTCTGCGCAATGAGAAGCGTCTGCTGCAGGAGGCCGTCGACTCGCTGCTCGACAACAGCCGCAAGTCATCGGCCGTGAAGAGCGATGTCAACCGCCCCCTCAAGTCGCTCTCCGACTCGCTCAAGGGTAAGCAGGGCCGCTTCCGTCAGAACCTCCTCGGTAAGCGTGTCGACTATTCGGCGCGTTCGGTTATCGTCGTAGGTCCGGAGCTGAAGATGCACGAGTGCGGTATCCCGAAACTCATGGCTGCCGAGCTTTACAAGCCTTTCGTGATCCGCAAGCTCATCGAGCGCGGCATCGTGAAGACTGTCAAGAGCGCGAAAAAGATCGTCGACCGCAAGGAAGCCGTGGTATGGGATATCCTCGAACACGTGATGAAGGGTCACCCCGTGCTCCTCAACCGTGCCCCGACGCTGCACCGTCTCGGTATCCAGGCCTTCCAGCCCAAGATGATCGAGGGTAAGGCAATCCAGCTCCACCCGCTGGCATGTACCGCCTTCAACGCCGACTTCGACGGCGACCAGATGGCCGTCCATCTCCCCCTCGGCAATGAGGCTATCCTTGAGGCGCAGATGCTGATGCTCGGCGCCCACAACATCCTCAACCCCGCCAACGGCGCGCCTATCACCGTCCCCTCGCAGGACATGGTGCTCGGCCTCTACTACATCACCAAGCTCCGCCCCGGCGCAAAGGGGGAGGGCACGGTGTTCTACGGTCCCGAAGAGGCTGAAATCGCCTACAATGAGGGTAAGGTGACGCTCCACGCTCCGGTATCGGTATACGTCGACGACATCGACGAGAACGGCAACCCCGTCAAGGTCCTCAAGAAGGATACTTCGGTAGGTCGCGTGCTCTTTAACCAGTTTGTACCCAAGGAGATCGGCTATGTCAACGAGATCATCTCGAAGAAGTCGCTCCGCACTATCATATCCAACGTCATCAAGGCCTGCGGTGTGACACGCTCCGCCCAGTTCCTCGATGATATCAAGAACCTCGGTTACCGCATGGCGTTCCGTGGCGGCCTGAGCTTCAACCTCGGTGATGTGATCATCCCCGTGGAGAAGGAGGAATACGTTCGCAAGGGTCACGAGCAGGTGGCCGAAATCCTCCAGAACTACAACATGGGCTTCATCACCCCGCAGGACCGCTACAATCAGGTCATCGAGGTATGGACTCAGGTCAACAAGAAGCTCGCCGACACGCTGATGGACCAGATGAAGTCCGACCAGCAGGGCTTCAACCCGATCTACATGATGCTTGACTCGGGTGCCCGTGGTTCGAAAGACCAGATCCGTCAGCTCTCCGGTATGCGTGGTCTTATGGCCAAGCCGCAGAAGGCCGGTGCCGAAGGTGGCCAGATCATCGAGAACCCGATTCTTGCAAACTTCAAGGAGGGTCTGTCGGTGCTTGAGTACTTCATCTCTACCCACGGTGCGCGTAAGGGTCTTGCGGATACCGCGCTTAAGACGGCCGACGCCGGTTACCTTACCCGCCGTCTGGTCGACGTGGCCCACGACGTGATCATCAACGAGGAGGACTGCGGCACGCTCCGCGGCCTCGTATGCAAGGAGATCAAGAACAATGAGGAGGTAGTGGCTACACTCTCCGAGCGCATTCTGGGCCGCGTGTCGGTGCATGATGTGATCGATCCCTATACCAACGAGGTTATCGTGCACGCCGGCGAGGAAATCACCGAAGCCGCCTGCGAGAAAATCGAAAAGAGCCCCATCGAGGCTGTCGAGATCCGTTCGGTGCTCACTTGTGAGTCGAAGAAGGGTGTCTGCGCCAAGTGCTATGGCCGCAACCTCTCTACCCACCGCATGGTGCAGAAGGGTGAGGCTGTCGGCGTAATCGCCGCCCAGTCGATCGGTGAGCCGGGTACGCAGCTTACTCTCCGTACGTTCCACGTCGGTGGTGTCGCCGGTAACGTGGCCGCCGTCAAGGACGTGACAGTGCGTCACAACGGCCGACTCGAAATCGATGAGCTCCGCACTGTCAAGGATGCCGAGGGCAACGACATCGTCGTAGGCCGTATGGCCGAAATGCGCCTCGTGGAGCCCAAGTCGGGTATCGTGCTCACTACGGCAAATATCCCCTACGGTTCAAAGCTCTACAAGCGCGACGGCGAGATGGTCAACGATGGCGACATGATCTGCGAATGGGACCCCTTCAACGCCGTGATCGTAGCCGAGGCCGGTGGCCGAGTGGTATATGAGAACGTCATCGAGGGTGTGACTTACCGCGTAGAAGGTGCCGACGGCACTTCGCTCCGCGACAAGATCATCATCGAGTCGAAAGACCGTACCAAGCTCCCCGAAATCCGCCTGGTCGACAAGCATGGCGAAATCATACGCACTTACTCGCTCCCTGTCGGCGCGCACCTTATGGTGGAGGAGAACGAAGAACTTACTCCCGGTAAGGTATTCGTGAAGATCCCCCGCGCATCCAACAGCGCCGGCGACATCACGGGCGGTCTGCCCCGTGTCACCGAGCTCTTCGAGGCCCGCAACCCGAGCAACCCCGCAGTGGTCAGCGAAATCGACGGTGTCGTTTCGTTCGGCAAGGTGAAGCGTGGCAATAAGGAGGTGATCGTCACTTCCAAGCTTGGCGAGGAGAAGAAGTATCTCGTGCCCCTGACACGCCAGATGCTCGTGCAGCAGGACGACTACGTGCGTGCCGGAACTCCGCTCTCCGACGGTGCCGTAACTCCGAGCGATATCCTCAACATCATGGGCCCCACGGCCGTGCAGGAGTATATCGTAAATGAGGTGCAGGACGTATACCGTATGCAGGGTGTGAAGATCAACGACAAACACTTCGAGGTAATCGTACGCCAGATGATGCGTAAGGTCAATATCCTTGACGCCGGCGATACTCGCTTCCTCGAGCAGCAGGTCGTAGACAAGCGCGACTTCATGGAGGAGAACGACAACATCTGGGGCAAGAAGTACATCATCGACTCCGGTGACTCCGAAAACTATCAGGCCGGTCAGATCATCACGCAGCGCAAGCTCCGCGATGAGAACTCTCTGCTGAAGCGCAACGATAAGAAGGAAATGGTGGTGCGCGACGCGATGCCCGCCACTTCGGAGCAGATCCTCCAGGGTATCACACGCGCCGCTCTGCAGACTTCGAGCTTCATGTCGGCCGCTTCGTTCCAGGAGACCACCAAGGTGCTCAACGAGGCTGCCATCAACGGTAAGACCGACTATCTCGAGGGTATGAAGGAGAACGTGATCTGCGGTCACCTTATCCCCGCCGGCACCGGTCTGCGCGAGTACAACCGTCTCGTCGTAGCCAGCAAGGAGGAGCTCGCACAGCTTCAGGTCACTGACGCCGCCGATGCCATCGTCGACATCGAGGCCAAGGAAATCATCACCGATGCTGCCGATGTGCCCGCTGCCGAGTAATCACCCCTTCCCTCCGGATGGGGAGTGCTACGGCGGCTGATAAAGCTGAAAATAGTATCTCATGTTATTTAATAGGCGTCCGCCCGTCTTCCCCCGGAGGGAAGCGGGCGGACGTTTGCTTTTTATGCGGGTTTGATGGCGCAAAGTTTGCCGGAATGGCGCTTTTTGACTACTTTTGTAGTCTTGTTTTTCGGCAATGCAAACTTTAGATTTGATGCACACGTTTAGATTGTCGGGAATGTTGCGGATTTTCCCGGCATACACCCCGTTGCCGATCAGTCATTAGATATGAATCATATGGAAAATAAGAATATAAACTCCGACACCGCTGCCACAGGCATATCGCTCAACGCGATAATCGCCGACCGCATCCGCCAGAGTTGGGAACTTATGGCTTTCTCCGATATGGGGGGCGAGACCTACCGCTTCCGCGACGTGGCCGCTACCATCGAGAAGCTCCGCCTGATTTTTGATGCCGCAGGCGTTGTGCCCGGCGACAAGGTGGCCATCTGCGGCCGTAACTCTTCAAGCTGGGCCGTGGCTTTCCTGGCATGCATCACCTCAGGTGTGGTGGCCGTACCTATTCTGCATGAGTTTAAGCCCGAAGTGGTGCATCACCTCGTAAATCACAGTGGCGCCAAACTTCTCTTCGTCGACCAGGCCATCTGGGAAAAACTTGACGAGAAGGAATTGCCCGACCTCGTCGGAGCCATCTATATGGCCGAATTCGGTATGCCGCTCTCCCGGAGCAAGAAACTTACGGATACCCGCAACAACCTCAACGAGCGCTTCGGCGCCCGTTTCCCCTACGCCTACGAAAAGGAAAACTTCGAGGCATATTCCGATACTCCCGAAGAGCTGGCCATTATCAACTATACGTCGGGCTCTACCGGAATGTCGAAAGGGGTGATGCTCCCTTACCGCTCGATATGGAGCAATGTGCGCTATTGTCTCGACAATATCGACTATCTCCATCCCGGCGACGGTATGGTCAACATGCTTCCGCTCGCCCACCTCTACGGCATGGTTGTGGAGATGCTCCATCCCTTCTGCCGGGGTATGCACTGCCACTTCCTCACCCGTCTGCCGTCGCCCAAGGTAATAATGCAGGCCTTCGCCGAGGTGCGCCCGAAGCTCATCATCACCGTGCCCCTTATCATCGAGAAGATAGTGAAGAGCAAGGTATTCCCGATGCTTGAGAAGCCGATGATGAAGCTGATGATGCACGTCCCCTTCCTCGACGACAAGCTGTATGCCAAGGTGAAGACCGGACTGATGAACGTATTCGGCGGCGAAGTGCGCGAGATAATCATCGGCGGCGCGGCGCTTAATAAGGAAGTAGGGGAGTTCTTGCGTAAGATCGGTTTTCCGGTCACCGTGGGTTACGGCATGACCGAGTGCGGCCCGCTCATCACCTATACCTGCGCGGCCGATACACGACCCGGCACATGCGGCCGGTGCGTCACCCGCATGGAAATGCGCGTCAACTCCACCGATCCGCAGAACGTGGCCGGCGACCTCTGGGTGCGCGGCATGAACGTAATGCAGGGTTACTACAACAACCCCGAAGCCACCGCCGAAGTAATGATGGGGGAGGGGTGGATGAACACCGGCGACATGTGCACCATCGATGCCGACGGATTCCTCACAATCTGCGGCCGCTCGAAGACGATGATCCTCGGTCCGTCAGGGCAGAACATCTATCCCGAAGAGATAGAGCAGAAGCTCAACAATCTCCCCTACGTGGCCGAATCGATCGTAATCGACGATCACGGCGATCTCGTGGCGCTTATAGTGCCCGACTTCGAACTCCTTGCCGCCGAAAACCTTGATGCCGCCGCGACCGAAAAGATAATGGCCGACAATCTCGCAGCCCTCAACAAAGAGATGCCCGCCTACAGCAAGGTGAAGCGCGTAGAGCTCCGCGACACGGAATTCGAAAAGACCCCCAAGCGCTCCATCAAGCGCTTCCTCTACCAGCGCTCCTGATCTGCCGCTTCTTGAAATACGCCTCCCCGGGCGCACCGACCCTCCCTGGGCCGATGCGCCCGGCGTTGGTGTCAGCCCCTCTACAGGCAGCCCGGGTCGGCTCTCTCCAGGCAGCCCGGGTCACCCTGCTGCCGCTACCGCCGCCATGTGCATCCGGATTTGCAAAAATCAAAATTTATGTGTAAATTAGCGGTGGAGGAATTGTTATGGATACTAAAACTCTTGAATTTGTAACATACTGCATTTGCAAACTCGCGAGTGTGCTGAATCTAAGCCAGCGAGATGTATATCGGCGACTGAAGCAGTCTGGCATATTGTACGACTATATTGTGCCGTCGTATGACGTACTGCACACTTTCAGTTCACGCTATCTCGTGGAAGACCTCACCGAATACATGAGGGAGAAAGGAGTGTTGCCTGAATGAAACTATATCATTCATCAGATGTGTCGGTGACCTACAGTGCCGCAGCGACAGATATCTCGCATCTGTCGTATGGGATGAATATCATGAAATACCCCAATAGGATATCCCGAATGACATGCCTTATCTTGAGTTATGCGAGATAACTACACAAAATATCAGGTAGTTATGAATTTGGTGGTATAGTGATGGTGTACTAATTAGTTGGATAAATCGAAAATGGAAAGCCGATTTTGAAATTTTTAAAGGGTGTTGGTTATATTTAATTCGATTCTTTTGCGAGAATTTGCTGAAGATTTGAGGGTCTGAGTGACAGGACATTGAGAAAAATCGCTAACTTTGTAAAATGAAATTAGTTACATACTTTCTCGTCATATTATCAGTTATAATCTCCAGCTGCACAACATTCAAATCTATCAAGTGTGGTAATCCATCGACCGATACTTATCTTAATTTCGCGATTGATACAGTGTTTGCTCCAGATACAGTTAAGAATGTTTTGGTATATACGGATAATCATGACCGTTATTTTGAAGACTCAAAATTCTCTGGAGGTCGTTTTAAGAGCGAAACCATAGGAGATTATTTTTCGCGTGTAAGAGGGAACGGTGCACTACTAATTGTCCGCAATGATACTATTTTATTAGAAAAATACTATGGTGATTTTTCAAAGCTGTCTCCATCAAATGTTTTTTCCATAACAAAAGCAGTTACAGCCTTATTATGTGGTATTGCAGTGGGTGAAGGGTATTTATCTATCGCAGACCCTGTAACCAAATATATTCCAGAACTCGACAATTCCGACCCACTATTTAAACAACTTACAATTGAGCATCTTCTTGATATGCGAACAGGTCTTGACTTCGAGGAAAGTTATGGCTGGAATCCATTCTCGAAAATGGCAAAACTGTATTATGGCAGAGATGTAGTCAAACAGTTCAAGAAATTACATTTCAAGTCAACTCCAGATGAAGTACACTATTATAATTCAATGGCTACTGCGTTACTGGGAGTTGCAATAGAAAGAGCAGTAGGAATACCATTTTCCCTATACTTACAGAAGAAAGTATGGGAGCCGCTTGAAATGGAGACTGATGCCCTGATCTCTCTTGATGATAGTAAACACAGGCAGGCAAAGGCGTATGGTGGATTGGTGACTAATGTCAGAGATTTAGCCAAAATTGGTCGACTTTATCTAAATGGAGGAATGTACGACAATCAAAGAATTGTTAATAAGGAATGGATAGACCGCTCTACTCATTCTTCTCTTGATAATGAAGCATATTCATTTGGTTGGAATAATATCATTACAAGAGTTGATGGTAATGATATTGTCACTCCACGCTTTTTCGCAATCGGACTATATGGACAGGTCTTATTTTGCGACCCAGAACAGAACCTAATTTTTGTCACTCTTGGAGAAAAGAAAGGTGGCGAGTATCATCTAATTTTTGATGATATGTGCAATTTACTTAAAAATACATTAGACTGGGAGCCACAAGTGATTAGCCTGTGGCTCCATTCTTTAATTAGATTCTAAAGCCTTTCTTAACAGCCTGTTTCAGCGATTGTCACTTTTCTTTGAACTATTGGAAGACTCTCTTGCCGCCAAGATGGAAACGGTAGTTGTTTTCAGTCTCCGATGGGAGGCATGGCACTGATGACTCCGGGAAAGAATCGTTGGATCAGTCCTATGGTCTACTGGTAACCTCTGACGATACTTTCCTTGTGCTTCTTCTGCCTCTCGAGTTGCTGCAAATCCCATACGCGGTTGCAATGAGTCTTATCGGTTTCCTCAGCCCGGTCTTTAAGTGTTCTGAATTCTTCTCGACATTCCGCAGACGCGCATATGGCATACAAATTGGGACAGGCAGAAAAACAGTGCCGAAAATTTCCGCACTTCGCGAAAATTCGTTAAATTTGTCGCGGTGCTTACACATGGGGGCTCCCCCGTATGCCGCACCACCTCTCTTCGCCTAAATATAGGTAAATCTTCGAAAATACGGATACATCGGAATGGCAACCATACAGATTAAATCAATAGGTCCTATTGCAGACACCGGGGTCATTGAATTGAAGACAATCAACCTGTTTATAGGTAAACAGAGCACCGGCAAAAGTACCCTGCTTAAAATATGCAGCCATTGCCGTTATGTCGAAAAACTCATATCCACAGGACGCCGTAAGGATGGCAAATCAAGCCTCTATCTTTACACTCACTATTACCGGTTTGTGCAGGACCTGATTAAATTCTACAGGATTGATCCCAAATTCTTCTCCACCGACAGTGAGATTATCTATATCGGCGATACCTACAGGATAGAGCTTAAGGGTAATCATAAATCCAATGCAAGAATCGAATCTATCCCAGGCGCGGCACCTTATAACGCGAAATTAAGTTTCATACCATCCGAGAGAAACCTCATATCGGCCATAAAGGATATAGAATCCTGGTATCGCCCGAAGGATTATGATTTGCTCTTCAATTTTATTTTCGAGTGGGATGAGGTGCGCGAATCATACAGTCCGTCGAATCCGCTGCCACTTGTAGTAGCTCCCGACATGGAGTTCTATTACGATAAGTCGCGTGGCGAGCAGGTGCGTCTTACCAGCCGCCAGAAGGAGATCTCACCATTCTATGCTTCAAGCGGAGTCCAGTCGGCATTGCCCCTTGAAGTAATGGTAAATGCCATTACAAATGCCGTGGGTACAAAAGCCAACATGAGTAAAAGCGATATTATGGATATCGTAAGTTCGCTGCTTAATGATGACACAGATATCGACAAGGTGGTGGCGGAAAGTAAGTTGAACAAGAATCTGATGACATATCAGGGAGCTGTGTTCTTTATTGAGGAGATAGAGCAGAACCTCTTCCCGGAGTCGCAGGCCAATCTGCTCCGACACATTGTGGCGGCAATAAAATCCGCAAACATAAAATACGGCGGCAGCCGCTCTATGGTGCTGACCACTACCCACAGTCCGTATATACTGTCGGCGCTGAACGTATTGATGGCTGCCTCTCTGGCATATGATATAGATCCGGAGGCCACTGCGGATATCGTGCCTGAAGAGTATATACTTCCCAAAGGAAGTATATCGGCCTACTATCTCACACCCGACGGACACGCCGTCAATATTGTGGATTCCGAACTATATATGGTCAGCGGAATGAACCTCGACAGTGTGTCGCAGTATGTGGAAGATAATCTTGACCGTCTTAATGATATAATCTGCCAATAAGTATGCCGGAATCGCTGCACACAGTGCTGTCAAAGTCGTATGCACCTGCACAGCCATTAACAGAAAGAGAAAACCTGTCAATCAAGGAGACGAATACCACTTATAAGTTGAAATTTGGCCACCGCCGTCAGTCGGTGGTTTATCAGATTGACGGCAAAATAATCACTGCAGGCAATAAGTGTGATTACCTGATACTTGCACGTCAGGACAAACCTGCAGATGATGGTGACGTGGAATTCTGGAAATCCATTTTTGTGGAACTGAAGGGTAAGGATGTGCTTCATGCACTGAAGCAACTCGATGCTACCCTCGACAACCGAATTTTCCAGCATCCGTCAGTCAACGAGGTTCATGCAAGAATCGTGGCAAAATCATTTCCCGCCAATAATGCAAATACCGCATATGAGAAGGCCAGACGCGAATTTAAGAGAAAATATCATAACTGCTCATTTAAGCAGGTCTCTACCAATCAGCCCGACCTCATACCTTGAAAATGGAGTGCATGCAGAGCGATTGAACATAGGGATTCAGGCAGAAAAACAATGCCGAAAATTTCCGCACTTCGCGAAAATTCGTTAAATTTGTCGCGGTGCTGCACCACAGGCCGCTGCCTGCGGAGCCCGCACCACATTTTTCCACACGCCTTCACTCCCTCTTACGCAATCCGGCAGGGGAGGGGAGGCCATCTTAAACCGTTAACCTTAAATCAAAACGATACGGGAATGTATACCAAATTTCAGGAACATCTCAACAAGGAGCTCGACTCCATCCGCGAAGCCGGTCTGTATAAGAGCGAGCGTGTGATCACAACCCCCCAGAGTGCCGACATCCGTGTGGCTTCGGCCGACGGAGAAGTGCTCAACTTCTGTGCCAACAATTACCTCGGTCTGGCCGACAATACCCGCCTCATCGAGGCCGCAAAACGCGCCATGGATGAAAGAGGCTACGGCATGTCGTCGGTGCGCTTCATCTGCGGCACACAGGACCTCCACAAGGAGCTCGAAAAAGCCATCTCCGAATATTTCCATACCGAGGATACCATCCTCTACGCCGCCTGCTTCGATGCCAACGGCGGTCTGTTCGAACCCCTCTTCACCGAGGAAGACGCCATCATCTCCGACTCACTCAACCATGCATCCATCATCGACGGCGTGCGCCTCTGCAAGGCCAAGCGCTACCGCTACGCCAACGCTGACATGGCCGACCTCGAGCGCTGCCTCAAGGAAGCCACAGAAGCCGGAGCGCGCCATATGATCATCGCCACCGACGGCGTATTCTCCATGGACGGCAACGTGGCACCGATGGACCGTATCTGTGAGTTGGCCGACAAATACGGCGCACTGGTAATGGTTGACGAGAGTCACTCCGCCGGAGTAGTAGGCCCGACAGGTCACGGCGTGGCCGAGCAGTTTGACTGCTACGGCAAGATCGACATCTTCACCGGCACCCTCGGCAAAGCCTTCGGCGGCGCCATGGGCGGTTTCACCACAGGTCCCAAAGAGGTGATCGACATGCTCCGCCAGCGCTCACGCCCCTACCTCTTCTCCAACTCAGTGGCTCCCTCGATCGTAGGCGCATCGATTGAAATGTTCAAGATGCTCAAGGAGAACGACGACCTCCACACCCGCCTGATGGAGAACGTCAGCTACTTCCGCGACCGCATGCTCGAGGCCGGATTCGACATCAAGCCCACCCAGAGCGCCATCTGCGCCGTGATGCTCTACGATGCCAAACTCTCGCAGGAATTTGCCGCCGAGATGCAGAAAGAGGGTATCTACGTCACCGGATTCTACTACCCTGTAGTGCCCAAAGGGCAGGCCCGCATCCGTGTGCAGCTCTCCGCAGCCCACGAGCGCCAGCACCTTGACCGCGCCATCGCCGCCTTCATCAAGGTAGGCAAAAAACTCGGCGTAATCAAATAACAGGATTCCACCCCCGATACAACAAGATAATCCCCCTCATCCGCAGCTGTGGATGAGGGGGATTATCCCTGATTATGGTCATATTTTCGTGAATACCACCGCCGCACCTCCTCCCGGGGCAAGGTTGAGATTGAGTGTCGTCTCGTGGTCCACCTCCTGCGACTGAATCTCCACCGCCATCGGATTCTCCCTGTAATGCGCACCCTTCCCATCGGCATAAATCGTGGCGCGGTAGCGCAGCCCCGGCTCAAGGAAATCAAGCGGAATCCGGCTGTTGTGGGGATTGGCGTTGGTCATGGATCCCATGTACCAGTTACCCTTATCCTTATCCCTGCGGGCCACGGTGAGGTATTCTCCTATGCGGGCCTCGGGCACTACCGTGGCATCCCAGTCGGTGGGGCACTCCCTGAGGAACTCGAATTCCGGACGCCCCTCGTAATTCTCGATCATGTCGGATGCCATCTGCAGCGGACTGTAGAGCACCACCGTCATAGCCAGCTGCTTGGCTATCGTGGCCTGCGGACGCGTGTACGGAGGCACTGGATTGTCGTAGTTGAATGTGCCGGGCGTGTAATCCACCGGACCTGCCAGACAGCGGGTGAAAGGTATCGTCACCGTATGCTCCGGAGGGTTTCCCCCGTCGGGACTCCAGGCATCATACTCGCAGCCGCGCACACCCTCCTGAGTCATAAGATTGGGATACGTGCGCTGCAATCCCGTGGGCATCACGGGCTCGTGATTGTCGATCATTATATGGTGGCGTGCCGCCGCCTCGATTACCTTACGGTAATGGCGCACGCCATACTGGCCGGAGTGATACTCCTTCCCGTCGAGCCGCGGATTGACATACCCCGTCTTGACGGCATTCACTCCCAGACGCTCATAGAGCGCAAACGCCGAGTCGAGCTGCGCCTCATAATTGAGAGTGGCTCCGCCGGTCTCATGATGTCCGATAAGGCGCACCCCTTTCTTCCGGCCATAATCGGTAATCTCCTCCATGTCAAAATCAGGATAGGCGCGGGTGAAGGAGAACAGATTGCCGTTGGCGCTCCAGTCGCCGTCCCATCCGTAATTCCATCCCTCAACGAGCACACCGCCGAAACCGTTGTCGGCCGCGAAATCCATATAGCGTTTCGTGTTTTCGGTCGTGGCGCCGTGGCTGTCTCCCTGTCCCCAGGTGTAGACCTTACGGTGCATCCCCCACCATATCCCGATATAGCGGGAGGGCACGATCCATGATGTGTCCTCGATGGCACATGGCTCGTTGAGGTTGAGCATCAGGCGCGAAAGGAGAAGTTCGCCGGGTGTGGATACAATCGTCAGCGTGCGCCATGGAGTCTTCATCGGAGCGGAGGCAAACACCTTCTCGCCGCTCGACCAGGGGGTGAGCCAGCTCTTGAGGCGTGTTCCCCCGGCGGGGTGCAGATTCATGGCGGCGTAATCCTCAAGGGCCGCCTCATGGATGCTGACGTAGAGACTGTCGGTCATCTTGATCGTAAGTGGCGAGCATACCGTGTCGAGCCGACTCACGAGCGACGGCTCATAAAGATGCTCGTAATACTCATGATCCCATGGAATCGACCATGCCACCCCATCCTCGGCGAGCGCAAACTCCGTCAGCTCATCCATCACCGTGAGCGAATCCACCCCCGTTTGCCCCGGCACCTCATAGCGGAATCCCACTCCATCCGGGAACACGCGTACCCGGAGCGTGTAGGCCACCGGTAGGGCATCACCCTCAGGCTGCTCCTCAAAAGTGACGGCCATCTCATTGTAATGGTTACGGATCCGGCTCTCTTCGCCCCACACCGGGCTCCAAGTCTCGTCGGCAGAACTCTTCTCAATCTTTTTTACCTTCGCGTGGCGGCCGAGCGATACCTCCTTGCAGGCGATTCCCATGCCGGAGGAATCCACCACTGCCTGACCGTCGCGATTCACCGTATAGTACAAAGCCCCATCCTGATCAAGATGCAGCGAGAATTGCAGCCTGCCGTCCGGGCTACTGATATCCATTGCATTGCCATCCGTGCAGGATGTGAGAATATGCCCCGCCGTGACGGCGCATATTGCGGCTAAGGGGAGTAGTAATAGTCGTTTCATACGATTGGATTTGATGTAGGCTTTCTTTCCGGCCATGCCCCCTCGGATGAGGGTATGCGCAGCCCAGTCGTTTTTTTACTGACACAAAATTATCAAATCGGTCGATGAAACGGAATCTTTATCGCCCAAATATAGGCTGATGCCGCTTATATTGGTCTTAAAGTATTGATTTTCAGTACTGTCATAGTGTGCGGAATATAACCCGGTTATCTCCTCCGTGCCATGCCGGTAGCCTCTAACCGCTCCGCGGTTATCGCTCCTCCCCACAGCCCTCCCTGCAGACAAAGCCCCTCCCTACCTCTCAACCGCGGAGCGGTTATCGCTCCTCCCCGCATCCTGTGCGCGGCTAAAACCTAAAGCCTAAAACCTAAAGCCTAAAACCTAAAACCTAAAGCCTAAAACCTAAAACCTAAAGCCTAAAGCCTAAAACCTAAAGCCTAAAAAACCTTCCCGCTAACGCACACTCCGGATCTGCATGATCCTCTCCTCAAACTCCTCATTGGCCACAATGGAGCGCTTCTTGGCCTTCGTCTTATAGGTATTGATCGTATTTATGGAATAGTTGAGGAACCGGGCTATCGCATTATTGTCGGTGATGCCGAGGCGTATCAGGGCGAAGATGCGCATCTCCGGGGTAAGGATACCCTCTTCGACATCGTTGAGCACCGGATCGTCGGCAGGGAAGAGCTGGCTGTACTGGTCGATAAACGTCGGGAAGAGGCGCAAAAACGTCTTGTCGAAATCCTTCAGCATACGGCTCTTCTCAAGTTTTATGTCGGATAGTTTGAGCTGATTCCTCAGATCGTCGGCCTGACCTACCGACACCTTGCGGCTCACGAGTTTATAGATAGACTCAATCTTCTCGATATATTCCGAATTCAGGTAGAAACCGTAGCCGATATACTCATCCTTGATGCGTATGCTCTCGCGCAGCTTTGAATTCAGTTCCGACAGTTGCGAGTTGAGTTCGGAGAGTTTGGTATTGGCTGAGGTAATCTGCTCGTTTTTCTCTTCGATTATCTGTTTCTGCGCCCGCAGCCGCTTGTTGCGGCGGTGTATCAGTATGAATGCCGCTGCTATCACGCCGAGCAGGATCAGCAGTGTGGCGAGCAGTATCCACAGCGTATTGCGCTGACTGTCTACCGATTCGTAGCGCGACGCTTCAATCAGCGATAGCGCGCGTCCGATTTCGGCCTTGCGCTGCGGCGCGTTGTAGGCCTCGGCATCCTCCTGAGCGGCATGAATCAGCCGCGAGGCCCGGTCGATGTCGCCGCGTTCATAGAGCTCGTAGGCGAGGAAATGCTTCGATGTCGTCTCGCGGGTGGATTCCTTCACGTCGAGTATCGCGGATTCGGCCTTGTGGATGAGACCTGCAGTCTCGTTGCCGTTGGCGATATACACATCGCCGAGCATCGAATGCAGCATTGCCTTGATTGAATTGGGCACGTCTCCCCGGCGGAGCATCGATTCGAAGGTGGAGATACGCTGCTCCGTATCCGACTTATAGTCGTAAAGGAAGTTGGAGGCAAACTGCGAGGCGTAGCTCCCTTTCGAGGCATATTTAATCACCGTATCCGAGTAGGCCCGGGAGAGTTTGGCATAGTCATCTTCCCATTTGGCCGAGGTGAAGTTGGAGAGATCAGAGTATAGTCTTACCACCTGCACGTAGAAATCAGCCTTGACCGAATCGTTGACTCCAACCAGATCTATCTGCCGGAGCACATCGACGGCATTGGTGAAGTCGCCCCTCGACATATAGGTGAAGAGCCTGTCGGTCTGTGCGCGGGCCATGAGTACTCGGTCGCCCGCTGCCCGGGCTATCGAAAGCTCGCGGTCACAGTATTCGCGGGCGGAGTCATTCTGAAAACTCTTGTAAGCCTGATAGATCTTATTTACGATATCAAACCGTTTCTCAGCATCGGCATCCCTGTCCATGGCCGATTCCACACGCTTCAGGCTGTCGATCATGTGCTCATGCCCCATATAATAGGTGTCACGTCGCTCTATCACGCGGTCGAGCTGCTCAAGTTTCTCCCGAAGAGCCGGATCATGGGGCACATCCTTGCGTCCGAAGCCGGCGGCTACAGTGAAAACGAGTAATAACGATACTATCAGGCTCCTCATTTATTCAGGTTTGTTAGGTATTTCCGGTAAGTAAGTGTTCAAATTTAATTTATATAATCTGCGAGCTTATTTTTTAGTCGATTTCGGTGCGGAGTGAAGGAGCATAGCGGGCTATGCGACTGAACGACAAGCCGAAAGTGGCAAAAAATAAGCCGCAGATTGTATAAAAGATTTCTTTTAACTTCCTATCGTTTAAATTTGAACACTTACTTAATTCATCGCAAATTTAATCATTTTTCACTGTATTTACAAGCAAAAATTCGACATATGCTCGGCATTACGGGGTTATCTGCCGCTGATAACTACTTTCGTGGCCTCTCCTCCGAGGCAGCGCACGTATACCCCGGCCGGGACGCTGGACGCATCCACACGGTGCCCCGAAAGGTCGTAGTATCCGTCGGTCGGGGCGGAATGCATGTCGGCATCGCTTGGGGAGTTGATGCCGTCGGTGCTTTCTGTAAAGTCGAATCCGGCGGGGACGGGTGCCATCACAGGTTCCTGCACATCCTCGGCGCTTATGCCGCTGTAATGTCCGTTGCCGCGCACGGCTGTCTGGATATTGACTCCGTAGCCATATCCGCCGACTCCGTGTATGCCGATATCATGAAGTTCCAGATTCTCTACACGCTTGCCTGACTGGGCCTCGATTGATACCGCGTCATAGCGCGAGTCATGGATATCCACCTTACGTACGCTCACGTTTCTGAGGTCGTAGGCATATCCGGCACGTAGTTCGAGCGATGCGTCAGAGCCACCCCAGAAGCCACCCTGTTGACCCGGAGTGCCGCGTAGCGCACCGCATCTGTAGATTGAGATCTCTTCAAGAAGAATTTCCCCTTCCGATGAGAAGCCCGTGCCGGGAAAATCGCAAGTCACCCTGACTCCGGCCTCCATGCCGTCGTATACGGCGATATGGTGGGCTCGCTGGCGGCATCCGCCGAAGATGCCCAGCGACGAGGCCCTCCAGTTGTTTTCGGCTGTGTTGTAGGCGAATTCGTTGCCGGTGGCGAAGTCTCCGGTCGACCATGAGGCCATGTCGTCGTCGCCATTGTTGCGGAATGAGCAGTGGCTTACGCGGCAGTCGGTGGAGTTGTTGGCGAGGTTGATCCCGTCGGCGTAGTTGTTGCGCAGCCGCGAGTGTTCCACGGTAAGGCGCCTCCCTCCGGTAATCCATGCGCCGCATTCGAAATGCTCGATCCTGACATCGCTTACCTTTGAATCCTCTCCCCATGAACCGTTTAGCCCCTTGCCTACCTGAAATGACGGATTATTCCGGAAGTACCGTTTGTTGTTGACTGTGTTTATGCTCATTCCGCGCAGTTCGGTGCGGCTTTGCTGCGAATGGAATCCGCGGGCCGCATACTGCGATCGGTCATCGCTGGAGGCGGTGAAATTCACTGTCGTATACCACATCCCGGCGCCGATGATGCGTGTGTCGGGAGCCGTGATATTGATCGGCCGGCTTACATTCCATACCCCTTCGGGGATGAATATGGCCCGTCCGGCATTGGCGGCCACGAATCCCGAAAGTTCGCTGCCATCGTAGAGCACTTTGTCGGCATACTCCACATCCTCGAATCTCAGCGCCGGAGCCACCGGTTCAAGTTCCATGAAATCGATGGTATAGGGTATGTCGTTGTCATCGGCCTTGGTGAGGGTCACTTCCGTGCCTGAGGGGATATCGGCATCGAGCAGCAGGGATGTTTCATCAAAACGCATACGTGCGAATTTGCTGTCGGATGGAGTGTTGTCGGGATATTTCTCATCGGAATGGGCTATGGCGGTGTATTGCCATGCCCAGTAGGAATTGAGCGTGAGCCTCACGTCGGGGCGCCCGTCGGCCACGGAAAGTATCAGATCCCCCTTCATCCCTTTCCCGTCGGAGGAATCGGGGAGTGAGAACCGCAGTGTCACTCCGCGCCCCGGACGATCCACAGTCCAGCTCACATAATCCCCCTTTTTACAGAGGGAGAGGGCTGTGAGCCGGCTGGCCTCGGCCTGAAGCGGCACTTGTGAATATTCATCTTCGGGGAGGAGAAAGAGTCCGTTGGTGGCGCAGAGTCCCGGCTCGGCCTCGTAACGCTGCCACGGTCGGTCGTAATACCCCCGCTGGAGCGAATCCTCGGCAGTGAAATCAAGCGTCTGCGCTGACGCGACGGAAGCGGCGCCCATGATTGCGGCCACCGGGATGATTGTCTTAAGTAATCGTGATGATGATGTAGTCTGCATGATGATGGTAATAATTAGGAATTAGGAATGAGGAGGTAGGAATTAGGAATTCTGTTGTAGGGTCGCGACCTGTCGCGACCGCCGCAGGAGGAATGAGGAGGGAGGAATTGGGAATTTGGAGTTGGGATTTGATGCTGAAGTGCCGCCGGAATCGGGGGTCGTGGAGAGGGAATGTAACCTTCATCCCCACCGGCGGGCTGCCGGGCGGCTCTACAAAAATAAATGATTTTTAGCTGAAAAATCACCTTTTCACCCTCCCTGTGGGCGCAATATAGTAGATTGCAAAATCAATTGCCTGATTTATTGAATTATAGCTTCCTTGAGGGGTAACATAAATATTGCCATCCTCCGGAATGCCGCCTCGCTTGGCACATGCCGCACAGGGCATCGGTATTATCTGAAATCACTTATATTTTTTACATAAGCCGCACATGTCATTATGTTGAATATCAGCATCATCGCAAAATATAACGCTATACTTGGCTATATTATCGGAATAACGTTTCGCCTCCCCGCGGCATAATAGTAATTTTGAGCGTCCGATTCACGGACCGGGCATCGGATTTTCATATCAGACCCGACACATCCATAACTTAAAATTTTAAATCATGAAAAAATCTACCCTTATGCTGCTCGGAGCAGCTCTGCTGGCAACTCCCGCACTTCAGGCGCAGGACGATGTGGTCCTGGCCAACCCGACACTCGAAGACGGTTCGTTCATCGTGAAATACGACATGGCCAACCACTGCTTCGCAGCCGACAACGACTTCGAGATCGACGAGACTTTCGTCTTCGCAATCGACGTGACCGGCACTGAATATGAGACAGCCCTCAAGAATCCTTCGCGCAATCCTAATGTGCTCGGCCGCGGCATGGCCCACGACTTCTACGTCAACAACGACGTGACCGGATTCGAGCATTACTCCAACGGCGGCAACCTCGACGGACGCCTCTTCCACATCGAGGGGAACATCTACGGTGCCGTGTTCAATCTCTTCCAGCTCGCGCAGGGACGCTACAAGGATACCTGTTTCGGACTCTACACCGAAGACGGTGCCGACAGATACGATGCCATGCAGCCCGGAGCCACAGTGACCTTCGGTGCCAACCACTTCGGTTTCGGCTGGTCGGCCGACAACATCGGTGAGGAATGGTGGGATGCCATCGCCGCTCCGATCACCAACCTATGGTTCCGCACCGCTCCCTACACCGGCACCAAGACCGGAGCCGATTTCTACTTCGACGACTTCGAGTGCGTACCATTCGAAGGCAATGATGCCGAAATCGCCGACAAAGGGTACGCCATGCCGCAGTTCTGGGATCAGCTCATCGGCACAAACGGCGTGAGCATTATCGGCGGCGACGATGCCGACGCTCCCGTGGAATACTACAATATCCAGGGTATCCGTGTGGAGAATCCCGCTCAGGGTCTCTACATTGTGCGCCAGGGGGCGAAGGCCCGCAAGGTGGTGCTGAAGTAATCGATAATACATTTCACCTTTGCCGGGGCGGGTTGGTGCTCAGCAATCCCGCCCCGGCATCTCTTTAATCAAAACCTTATCATCCACATGAAACGCTTGCAACAACTTCTTCTGACCGCCACTATGGCCGCAGTGCCATCGGCCATGCTGGCTGAAGTGGTGACCGGAACCGTGCTCGACGAGTCAGGCGAACCCCTGATCGGGGCCACGGTATTCGTAGCCGGGACTTCGAAAGCCACATCTACCGATATCGACGGTAAATTTTCGATCGACACCGACGGCGGCAAGTCAATCAAGGTATCCTACGTGGGTTTCACGTCGGCATCCCTTCCGGTTTCAAAAGACAGAAAGGTCTACGACTTCACTCTCCGCGAAGATTCAAGAAATCTCGATGAACTTGTGGTCGTGGGCTATGGCACAATGAAGCGCTCCGAAATCACGGGCGCTATCTCTACAGTCAAGGGAGAATCAATCAAGGATTTCTCGACATCATCCGTAGCCGATGCCCTGGCCGGAATGGCGGCCGGTGTGTCGGTCACTAAATCCACCGGCAATCCGGGCGAGGCCCCGGATATAATCATCCGTGGAGCCGGATCGGTCAACGGTATGGCTCCGCTCTACATCGTCGACGGTGTGAAGCAGGCCACCGGTTTCAGTTTCAATACCAACGACATCGAGAGCATCGAGGTGCTCAAGGATGCCGGATCATGCGCCATCTACGGTGCCGAGGCTGCCGGAGGCGTGATCCTCGTCACTACTAAGCGAGGCTCGAAAGGGCGCACAAACCTCAACATCACAGCACGATACGGCATACGCCGGCAGTCGTCGGGAATAAGGCTTCTTAACCGCGATGAATTCATTGCCGTCAAAGGACTGATGGGGGTCGACATCCTCGCCCAGGATGCCGTGGAATCGGCTTCCGAACTCCCGGACTGCGACTGGATGGACGTGATGTACGGCAACGGACACGAGCAGGAGTACAATCTTTCCCTCTCCGGCGGCTCGGATGCTCTGCGCTATTATCTTTCGGGTGGCTTCTACGATGAGAAGGGTGTATACCTCGATTCGAAGGCGCAGCGCTTCTCATTCCGCACCAATGTAGACTGGGATATCAACAAATGGATATCCGTAGGCACTTCTTCCTACGCGAATTTCATCAATACCAATCCTACGAAGGTATATTCGATATATACTAACGCCGTCCCGTTCCGCACGGTCCCGACAATGAATCCTCTCGATGAGGACGGCAATTTCGCCCAGACCCCGTTCTATCTCAACGGCCCAAACCTCTATGGCAATGAGATGTCGTATCATCAGAAGGGGAGTACCTATGGATTCGACCTGCTCGGATACCTCGACGTGCGCTTCATCCCGGAGCTGACTCTCCACGTCAACGGTGCCGCCAAAATCTCTTCACTGGCCACACGCATATTTTCCGAGGCCATTGACTTCCGCGCAGTCAAAGAGAGCGCCTACATGGAATCGCGTGCCGGGCATTCGCGCGAACTCACCTACAATGCCACCCTCACATTTGAGAAGACATTTGCGGAGAAGTATTACCTCAAGGCGATGATCGGCTCTGAAGCCACATCCTACGATGCCTACTACAATTATGTGCGCGCAATAGATTTCCCGGTCGACGAGGCATGGTCGCTCAATCTCTCTTCGAATACGAATAAGGAGGCGTCGGACTCTCCGGGTGTCGGTCGCTCGATGTCGTTCTTCGGTCGAATCAACTTCAATTTTGACAGCCGCTATTATCTGACATTCAACCTGCGTCGCGACGGCTCCGACCGCTTCGGCCGCAACAACCGCTGGGGCACATTCCCCTCGGTCAACGTCATGTGGCGTGCCATCTCGGAATCATTCCTGCGCGATAACGTCAGCTGGCTCTCCGATGCCAAGATACGCACAAGCTACGGTATCCTCGGCAACGACGGAATAGCGCAGTTCCTGTACACGCGCTCCTACGTAGGCGACCAGATTATGTACAACTTCGGCGGCAACAACGAGGTCTCCGGATGGGCCAACTATAAGGTGCCCAACCAGGACATCAAATGGGAGGAAATCCATCAGTTCGACCTCGGTCTTGACCTCGCGTTCTTCTCCGACCGCCTGCGCTTCACATATGACTTCTACAACCGTCAGACTCGCGACATGCTCTACTGGAAGATCGTGCCGCTGGGTTCGGGTATCAACTGGTACTACGACGGCGCCACCAACACGATGCCGATCAATATCGGCCGTGTGTCGAACATCGGTCATGAATTCACGCTCAACTGGCAGCAGCAGCTTCGCGGATTCAATTACAGCGTGGCTCTCAACGTGGCCTTCAACAAGAACGAAATCAAGGAGCTTGGCACCGAAGGTGCGGCTCCGCTGATGAGTCCGGACGGAATCAACCGCACCGAGAATGGCCGCTCCATGGGTGAACTCTGGGGATACCGCGCTCTGGGGCTCTTCCAGTCGCAGGAACAGGTGGATGAATACAATGCCAAGGCCCAGGCCGCCGGACATCCCTACTACTGGCGGCAGAACACCGGCGTAGGCGATATCATCTTCGACGACATGGGGCAGGGTTACGTCGATGAGAACTGCAAGACTTATATCGGCAACCCGTGGCCGAAAGCCACATGGGGTCTCAACCTCTCGGCACAGTGGAAGGGGTTCGATCTGACCGCACTCTTTCAGGCTGCCACGGGATTCGACATCTATAATGGCGTGAAGCAGTATACACAGACATTCGGCACCGACGGCAACACCACCCTCGACATCTATAAGAACTCCTTCTTCGGCGACAACGGTCTGACCGACCAGCCCCGTTGCGGATACCTCGACGAGACCGGAGCTTGGATCGGCGACCCCTCCGCCAACTTCGGCACCGTCTCATCCTTCTGGGTGGAAAGGGGCGACTATCTGAAACTGAAGAATCTCGTGGTGGGATATTCCGTGCCGCTCCCCGCCGATTGGCGCAAGGTGGTAAGCAAGATCAGGGTCTATTTCTCGGCCCAGAACCTCTTTACCATCACGAAGTACTCGGGTATCGACCCGGAGATCAGCGGCACCTCGACCGCCACATCCGGCAACGCCGGCACATCGATGACGGCCCGCGGCGTCGACACCTACAACCGCTATGTCCCCTCACGCCTGTACTCATTCGGTCTTGACCTTAATTTCTAAATTCGATAAAGATGAAACGCATCATAAAATCCATATCAATCCTCTCATGCGCCGCGATGCTCTCGGCGTCGCTGACGGGATGCTCCGACTATCTTGATGTGACCGACGAGACCGCCGTATCGCCGGATAATTTCCCGACCAACATGGAGCATGTCGACCTGCTGCTGAATGCCGCCTATGCCGGCGGTCACGGCTACGGGCTATACGGTTTCTACTGGTTTCCGCAGATCATGTATCTTCTCGACAAGACCCATGACCTCTACGGTGACTATGACTCCCGCACTATGCTCCTGGCCAACGACGGCTCCACATCCTGCACCAAGCTGCGCGAGGCTTATGCCTCCATCATGAACTGGATTCAGTATTCCAATGCGGCCATACAGGCCTGCGACGCCTACGAACCGAATGCAGCGGAGACGGAACTGCCTGAACTCCGCTACCGCCGCGGGCAGGCGCTTTTCATGCGCGGCCTGGCCTATTGGCACGCACAGATCTTTTTCGAACTGGAATCCAAAGACGGCGGGCTGGGATTTCCGCTGATATCCGCCGTGCCTGAGTCGATAGGGGAGATGAGCCCGCAGCGTGCCGGGGTGATGGAGACCTGGGATTTCACCATCTCCACTTTCCGCGAGGCAGCCGAACTTCTGAGCGGGCATAACTCCGACAAGACCCGCGCGACGGAATGGGCCGCGAAGGGGATGCTGGCCAAGTCGCTGATGCAGGCACGCCGTCCGCAGGAGGCGGTGGAGGTGCTCCGCGACATAATCGGCAATTCGGGAGCATCGCTGCTGGATTATGACACTTACAGCAAATCCTTCTTTGCCGATGAGGCTCATGAGTTCAACCGCGAGACCCTCTATGAAATCGACATGACCACCAATCCGAAGCAGGAGGGGCCATGGGCCGGCTTTACTTCGGGGAGCGGTATGCAGCTGGTGATGGCTCCGTGGTTCTGCACCCTCGACCTGCGCTGGAAGAATCCTCCCGCACCGGGCGATGAACTGGCCACTCAGAACAACGGAGGATGGGGTAACAATTTCCTACATGACTATTCCGTGCAGCGTTTCGGTTATCCGCTTGAGATACCTCCGGTGCGCGTGGTAAACGGGGATTACGACAGTCGTGCGGCAATGTCAGTCGACAACTATCCCTGGATCCTCGACCCGGACTATACCCGCCGCAGCAGGGAGGTGCGCGACCGTCAGCTCTGCGACCCGCGACTCTTCATAGCCGGTGGGCAGCCTTATTTCGATACCTTCAAGGATCCGCGAGGCCGCGACGTATGGTACGACCGCTCCCCCGAGGCCGTTGACCTCGGTGTGACGGCCCACTATTATTTCTCTCCGCGTAAGTTTACCAATCTGCAGGGTACCGAGCTGATGATCGGCTCATCGAATCCGGCGAATATCCCCGTTGTGCGTCTGGCCGACATCTATCTGCTCTATGCCGAGGCCATCGCTCCGACGGATGCCGCTACGGCGCTGGAATACGTCAACAAAGTGCATCGCCGTGCCTACGGCTACGCTCCCGACCAGGCGTCGCCGGTGGACTATGTGTCGCTGACGGCCGCCACACCGGCTGCCGCCAACAACCCCTCCGACCTCCTGGCCCACGATGTGATCCGCTATGAGCGCTGGGCCGAACTGTTTGCCGAGGGGCAGTGGTGGTATGATGTGCGCCGCTGGGAAATCCTCCCCAATGAGATAGAGGTATATGGAAAGACCCGCTACGGCACTCTCGTCTATCAGGGAGAGCGTGCATATGCCCAGCCGATACCGCAGTGTGAAATTGATGCCTACAACGGCACCCTTAAGCAGAACTATAATTACTGATTACGAAATAATCACTGATTTCAAATCCGCGGACCTTGCCGGTAAGTAACAATCAACATCCTCCTGTCGTTCGTTTCGTCGTATTCCCGGCAGCTAAGAGCTGTATTTAATTAAAGCCATGTTGCATTGAAATTTGTATCTATGCAACATGGCTTTATTTCTGTCGTCAACAATTGCTTGTTGATTGATCTTAATCAGGGATTCGGTATTTATAGGTATAAATTATAGAACGATTTAGACCAATATAAGGCTTATTAATGAAATAGTTATCGCCTAGTAGGAACGATTGGATTCTCGTTCCTTGGAGTCTCGATAAACATTGTTAACCTTGTTGCCGCCGAAAGACCAAGACACTCTGAATGTGAACGCATGTGAATGTACGTCATTTCGAGTATTTACGACATAATTGTTATAGTATGCCTTCGATTTCGTGATATTCCAGCCGAAAGGATCATTAACCGCGAGGGCAAGATTAAGGCGATTGTTAAGAAGCGAATAACGGATGTCGCAACCGATTAGAGATATTGACGAGTAATGTATCATCCTGTCTTTCCATGGGAAATAATGGCTGAAACGGAGATTGAATATAAGAGTCTTCTGTCTGTTCAGCATCCACGATGTGTTTAGTTCGAGCTTGCCGCTCCAGCCATGGTCGTTCGCTTCCTTGAAATCCGGCACTTTGGATTTGGCGAACGAATAAAACACTTCTCCACCGAGTTTTAGATTCCACCATGAGAACAGCGAACGGTTGTAAGAGGCATACAGACCGGTCTTGTTGGTGTTGAGGCAATTCTCGGGAAGGGTGTATTGGCTTCCGTCGGCATTGAATCTTGTTATATTGCCGATGGCATTATGGTTGTATGAGTTGTAAATCACAGCATAAACACCTTTGAAACTATAGTTTATCTCGGCGTTATGGGAAATGCTTGGGTCAAGATCCGGATTGCCTGAGAACCAGTCGCTCACTGTGGTATAATATCTGAACGGGTTCAGATCACCGAAGTTAGGACGTGTTATGCCCATAGAATATGATAGAGAGAAACGTCCTGCTTTCTGCGAGTTCCAGCTAAGATTGAGTGACGGGAACAGGTAGCCGTAACTTTTGTCATGGCGCATATTGTCAATCATCTGGATTCCCTTGACATCCGTGTGCTCATAACGGAGTCCGAGTTTACCAAAGAATGAATTGGAGAAGCTTTTCTCCGCGCTTACATAGACGGCGGCTGTCTTCTCGTCGTATTTAAAAGTGTTGCTCTGCAAGGAATTGATTATCCAATTACCATCCATTAAATCGGAAACCTTAAGGTCTGTATTGTTATTGACACCTGTATATGCAGCTCCGGCGTCCATTCTGAAGGCGGTAAATGGCAGGGCGGCATCAAGTTTGACAGAATGTATCCGGTACTTGTTTGTGCCGTCATCAGTAAGCCTTGTGGGGTCACTCTCATTCTGCCATGTCGTAACATCGGAAAATGACTGGGTATGGCGGTTGAAGAAATTGTAAGTAAGGCTCAGCATCTTGCCTTTGGAGTCTATAGACCAATCACCGAATGCCGTAAGCGTGATTGCGTTGTTCGGTTTCGCCGGCGAGAGATTGCGGGAATAATATGCAACACCGTTATCTATTGTTTCATCCAACAGATTGCTTTTGAACCTCATGGTACTGAAGTTGACGATGGCACCCGCACTGATACGGTCATTAAACTTATATTTGAACAGTCCGTTTGCACCAAGGGAACGGTTTGTGAAATGATTCGTGCGGTCGGATGTACGCACATAGTCGGAGAAGGTATATGTCCTGTCGAGATCGTTAATCCCTTTCATGTCTTGCCAGCTAACATCTGCCGAAATCTCCACCTTTCTGGTGGTATGGCTGACGTTGCCGCCGAGGAGATAGCTGAAATCCTCGCGTACCGTTCCGTTGGCCCATAGGTTGCCTCGTGTGCCAAGAGCCTCGTTGCGTGTGGTTATGCTGATGTAAGCCACATTCGTGGAGGCGGCATACTTCGCCGGTGGTGTGGTAAGCAGCTCTATCTTCTCAATTCCGGAAGACTGGAGATTTTTCAACCGCAAGGCAATCGCTTCGTCGGTCATTTCAAGCAGGTGTCCGTCGATGATGTATCTTACAGAGGATTTGCCTGCGACGCTGACCTGATCGTTCGTCACGGAGACGCGGGGAATTCTGTCAAGAACCTGAACACCGTTCAGTCCCAATGCGTAGGGGTCGTTCTTTATAAGGTAGACTATGCGGTCGGGCGACTGTTTCAAAACCGGACGGGTTGCCACTACCACAACCTCATTGAGTTCAAGTTCGCGCTCCCATTCAGCCGGGATTGAATCATTGGCTTCCTGGGCGAAAAGGCACATAGGGAGTGCCGCCACTCCTAAGAGCAGCATACGAAGTATGTTCATATAATTTTATGTGAAGATTATTTACTTGAAAGCCTTTTCCTTACCTTTAATAAAGAAGAAAGCAGAGCCATTATATTGCTGCAATCCGATGTCAATGGTTTCTCCATTGCTGATTATCTTGAGAGAGGTATATCGTCCTCCTTCTCCCTCCTGTTCAAAAGACTTTGAAGCTCTTGGAGCATCTTTTTTCAGGGCAGTCTCTATAATCTTGATAATCCCGGGATTATTTGTAATATGCAGGCTTCGATAATAAAAGCCGTCGGCTTTTGATATTGAAGTCCTGACGGATTTTTCCGTATTATATCTTCCGTCAAACAGTTGCTCTGCGGCAAGGTGCGGAGGCTTAGCCATCGCTGTGAGAGACGAAAACAGCAAAGTCAGAAATATTATAAAATGTTTCATTGTTCAGCGGATATTTGATTTATAAAGTTGTTGACCATTCTTTGTTCTTGCGATTCAAGTTCTTCGATGTGATTCAGAAAATCCTCTGCTGTTTTCATATCTGCCTCTACTTGCCGAATAGTCTGTTCTTGGCTCACTTTATGCCCGTCGGCGTATGCGATATACATTTCGGAAGGATTATGTTCATTGATAGATTGATTATGGAACAAAGTAATTCCGGCTATCAACAAAATGGTGATCGAAGCAGCTATACTTATGGTTGCCCTACTTCTCCAAAATATGGATTTATTCTTTGATGACTTTAGGGCTTTTTTTGAGATTGTCAGTCCCATCAGCATCCGCGCCTCGTCAATGCAAGGCGATGAGTAAGGCAATTTCCCGAGGACATATTGCAGTTCGGTTTCTTCAAGAACGGATAGCCTGCAATCCATATACAGACGGCAAAGCTGCTCTGTTTCCTGTAATGTAAGTTTTACGTCTTGCTCTTTCATTTTTCGAGATGGTTGAAGTTATCACGTATCTTTCTTCTTGCCCGGCTCATATTCATTCTAACAGCCTCGACCGACATGCCGAGGGTTTCCGCTATTGTATCGTACTCCATATCGTCATGTGTGACGAGAGAGTATATATGCCTCTGAATATCCGTGAGTCCGGTTGTAAGCAATGATTCATAGTGATCCATGTCCTCAAAAGAGAAAGCCTTGACTTCCAAACTGTCCGTATCGGTTTCATCGAGCGAATAAGTCCTGGGCCTGCGGAGTCTGTCGATGCAGATGTTCCTAAGTACGGTAAAAAGTTTGTTTCGGGCTTCTGTTTCCGTTTCGACACCTCCATTTCTCCAAAGATTGAAGAAGGTGTCCTGCAAAGCATCTCTGGCATCCTCGTCGTTTTTGAGGAATCCCAGAGCGCTTCTGTGCAACTTGTCACGAAGTGCCAAGAATGAGGATGTTAGATTGTCTGTTTTCATTACTTACATTATAGATACGAAAAAGGTCGCCAAACGTAACCGCGCATCATTAAAATATTTATAGATAGTGTATCCTTCTCCTGCAATTAAAAATTGTTCCATGATTAGTTTTTTCTCGCAAAACAACATCATCCAAACTCAAAAAAAAACACCCAAAAGAGTGAAAGTGCATATTCAATGGTTTTCCCACGAACGATTTCACCCAAAAGGGTGTTAATTTATAGAAATGTTACGACAGTAATCGTATTTTTATTATCTTTGCAAAAATTAAAGACCTGATAAAGCATATTATGCCAGATAGATTCAAAACTCCGTTAAATAAACCTGAGGGTATAACCCCGGAAGATTATGCGCGGGCTCGCAACTATGTCGAGGCAATAAAGGCAATCGGACAAATAGCATACGAAAGTATTTATATAATAGATTATTTCAAGGGCAATTTTCTATATGTCTCTCCCAATCCGCTGTTGCTATGCGGATTGACTCCTGACGAAGTAATGGAGTTGGGATATGGTTTCTATACGACCCATGTCCCTAAAGATGAATTGAAACTGCTTTTGAAAATCAATGCGGTAGGTTTCCAGTTCTTCAGCAAGCAACCAAAGGAAGAACGTCATCTTTTTAGCATAAGCTATGACTTTCATATTGTCAACAAAGGAGAGTCTGTATTGGTTAGCCACAAGCTTACACCTCTTGCGATGGATAAAATGGACACATGTGGCTTGGCGTATGTTATGTGTCCATCTCGCACAACGATTGCGCCGGAAATATTCAGGTTCGCAAAATTGGGCAATCCAACTACTGGTGTTATGAACCCGACATTGATCAATGGATTGAAAGGGAAGGCATCAAACTTACGGACAGAGAAAAAGAAGTCCTCATGCTGTCTGCAAGAGGACTGACGGTAGATGATATAGCTCTCAGGGTGCATCGTGCAAAAGACACAATAAAGTCAAGGCGTAAGGCAATATTCGAGAAACTCGGTGTCAGTAGCATAAGTGAGGCGATTGCATTTGCAGCAAACTATAAGCTTATATAGCCCTTTCTGTATGTTGGTTGGTTATAACATCGAGACTTTATCCATTGATGTAAGATAAAATTTGGGACACTTTTTGACTGGTCTGCCTGTCAAAATGCGGAACATAGCCTCCACACACATAGCACTCACAATCCATGAGCCGACTGACAGTTGTGGCACAATATTGCTGTCATTTTCCTCTGAATATCTTTCTACAATAGGATGCAACCAATCATTCTCCGGAATGTTCCAAAACTGGCTGTATCCGGATACATATTCTGCCATTTCCAATTCAAATCCTTTTGGATCTGAATTTCTCATCAGGGACGAAAGAGGAAGACTTTCTTGCGTGACAATCATCAGAAGTCCTCCCCATCCGAAATTATACGGGTGCAATATAGGGACGTTCATAGACCGGCATCTTTCATCAAATTTAAAAGGAATCTCGTCTCTGAAATCAAGTGCGTTTATCGCAATATCGCAATTATCGACGAGCCTGTTAATATTGTCCTCTGTAATATATTCGCAATGATACCTGATGTCAGCGTCAGGATTTATTTTTAGGAGACGCTCAGCCAAAGCCTCGGCCTTGTATCTTCCTATGTCTGACCTCTGATAATTCTGACGGTTAAGATTGCTCAATTCGACCTTGTCGCCATCTATGAGCGTTATCTTCTCAAATCCGAAACGCAAGGCACATTCAGCTATGTTGCTCCCTAAGCCGGCTCCGCCAAATAACAGCCGAGTATTGCGAAGCGCTGTCTGTTCCTTACTGGTGATGTAAAAATGATTTCTTGAATATAGTTCTTCCATATAGGTTCTCTTTTTAGGAATACAAAAATACAAATATTTAGACTTCAAGAAATCACCCTTTAGGGTGATAATGGGGATACTATTGTAAAATAACAGTTAAATCGATTCAAGCAACATATGCTCTACCGTTTGATTATAAAGCTGCGCGACATCAAAAAACTTTCCTTTTCATTTACTATCGTCTAAATTTGAACACTTACTTAGAGGTATAGCTGATTAAAAGCGGCTGTGTTGCAGTTAGATACTGCGATGCAGCCGCTTGTACATACTGCGGGTACGACAACATCCCCGCCGACATCCCGGCTGATAGGTGACTTATGCATTCTATGCTTATCCCCCGGGTGCGGTGAGGGGACGCTGCGAAATTTTTTTCGAAAAAATTTGCAAACTAAAAAAATAGTTGTAACTTTGCAGGCGTAACTATTTTTTTAGTTATGGAGGGATGGTAATCCGCCGGGACACGATATGGCGCTACCTCCAACCTGAGAGGGGGAGGAGATCCGTAGGGGAGTGGTGACTCCTACCCGCGGAGGATTCCTGATTCTCCGGGCAACCGTAAAAACCGGGGCCAACCATAAAAACAAATAAACAGAAAACCATGACACTGAAAGCCGGGCGACCGAAATCAGCCCTTACCGAAAAGGAAGAAGAGATAATGCAGATTCTCTGGCAGAATGGTCCGATGTTTGTCCGCGAGATCGTGGAGAAATATCCTGACCCGAAACCGCATTTCAATACCGTGGCCACTACCGTGCGCATCCTCGAACAGAAGGGGCACGTGGCCCACGAGGTAGTAGGCGGTTCGCACCGTTTCCACCCTCTGACGAAGATGGAAAGTGTGCGTTCGGGATGGTTCGGGAATTTCGTAAAGCGCTATTTCTCCGACAATTATATGGCCGCCGTGTCCAACCTCGTAGAGGAAGAGAAAATCTCGGTCGATGAGCTCCGCAAGCTTATCGATATGGTGGAAAACCAGAAATGCAAACCGTAGAAAGGAGGAGATGCTTATGGGTCAGTTGTTTGCTTTCGTGCTGCAGGTCAATCTCCTGCTTGCCGTGCTCTATCTCGTATATAAGTGGCTTATGGCCAGGGAAAAACAGCCGCAGTTCAACCGGCTGATGCTGATGGGGTTCTATTTTCTGGCTCCGTTGGCCGTAGCCGCCCGGATGCTGGCCGCACGCTACGCCGCCGCAGTACACACGGTGGGTGCTCCCGCCATATCCCTGGCAGACATGATTGAAGCCGGACTATGGGGCGATGCGGTTCCCGTCCGGGCCGGAGAGACGCAGCATTATCTCCTTACCGGGGTGCTGCTGGTGTGGATAGCCGGGATGGTGGCCGTGGCGGTATGGACGCTGATCTCGTCGGTGCGCATCCGCCGGGTGATTGCCTCCGGCGTGGAGGTCTCCGCCGATGCTCTGCCGGGATGCCGCCTGACAGTCACCCGCCACAAGGTGGCGCCATTCAGCATAGGGCGCAGGATAGTGATCAGTCACGACGATTACCTCACATGCCGCGACATGATACTCACCCACGAAGCCGCCCACATACGCCTGCACCATTCAGCCGACCTGCTCATAGGGCGCCTCTTCGCTACAGTAGGGTGGTGGAATCCCGCCGCGTGGCTCATGATTTCCGAATTGCGCGACGTGCATGAATATCAGGCCGATGAGGCCGTAATCCGCGAGGGTCACGATCCCCGCAACTATCAGATGCTATTAATAAAAAAGGCTGTCGGCACAAGTTTCGCAGCTCTCGCCAACAGCCTGAATCACAGTAATCTTAAACTACGTATCACTATGATGCTAAAATCCCGTACCACAGGCCGGCGCCGTCTGCGCGCCCTGGCCCTTGCGCCGGCTCTTCTGGCCGCGCTCGCCGCTACAACCCTTCCGGCTGTATCGGCCTCTCTCGAGAGTATCTCACGTCTGCGCCTTATCCCCGGCGCTGCAGTAGCCGTCGCCCCTGCCGAAGTCTCTCTTCCGGCTGCGGCATCAGCCACACCTGTGGCTGATGGCAAAATTAGTCAAAATCCGGCTCATATGCAAGCCCCGGCCTCTGATGATGCTGCCGCCACGGCTGAAGCTGACGGCAATATGCTGCAGCAGACCGATTCTTCTGATGCTGCGGCTTCAGCCGATGCCGATCCCATCTGCATGGTCAATGGCAAGGAAATGGATATGCAGGAGGTGGAACGTATCGACCCCTCGGAAATCGCATCGATGAAAATCGACAAGTCGGGTCCGCGCCCCGTGATCCATATCACGCTTAAGGATGCAGCCGCATCAGATGATTCCAGTCCCTGGGCCAACCCCGAAGTATCCCCGGAATTCCCCGGTGGCATGCAGGCTATGATGACGTGGCTCACGCAGAACATCCGCTATCCCGACATCCCCGAAGCCGACCGTCCAAAAGAGAAGGTGCGTGTAATCGTGCAGTTTGTGGTCAAGTCCGACGGCAGTGTAGCCGATCCCAAAATTGTGCGCAGCGGGGGTGAGGTATTCGATACCGAAGCGCTCCGCGTAGTGTCTGCCATGCCAGCCTGGACCCCCGGCACCGTCGACGGCCGACCCGTCAGCGTAAGCTACACCCTCCCCATCAACTTCGCCGCCCAATAACCCCGCCGTCCCGGCGCCCACACTCTCCCGCTCACGAAAAAGGCTGTGTCGCACACATCTGCGACACAGCCTTCAGCTTTATTCAGAAAAACGTCCTATCCCCCGAAAATCCCCAATCC
>CAMWRH010000020.1 GCA_947176605.1 uncultured Porphyromonadaceae bacterium | reverse complement strand
GGTCAGAGGGGAGGGAAGGCGGGGCCTCCGGCGGCGCGGGAGTTGAGCCAGTCGGTGAGGATGATTACGGCGGCGGTCTTGTCGTGGAGCTCTTTGCAGCGGCGATCGGATTTCTTGACTCCGGCGGCTATCATGCTTTGCAGGGCTATGGCCGAGGTGAAGCGCTCGTCCATGCGCTCTATGGGGATTTGGGGCATTTCGCGCCGCAGGCGCGTCAGAAACGGCTCGATGTAGCGGGCCGATTCGGAATCTTCGCCGGAGATGGTGCGCGGCAATCCTACCACTATGAGGTCGACCCCCTCACGCGGACAGTAGGATTTGAGGAAGTCCATCAGATCGCATGTGCGCTGTGTGGGGAGGCCGTTGGCGGAGATGCGCAAAGAGTCGGTCACTGCCACTCCGCAGCGTTTCCGGCCGTAATCTATAGCTAAAACACGTCCCATGTTGCAAAATTAGTCAAAAAAATGGAAACAACAGCAAAAGCCTCGCAAATATCACGGATTTCAGTTGATTCCATGATATTTACGGGGCTTTATCGGGTCAGTCACGCCTCGCGTGGCGAGGGTGACGGCGTGTGGGGTGCTTACTTGCCGAAGTAGCGCTGGTAGAGGCCATAGAAGCCACGGCCATGGCGCGCTTCGTCTTTTGCCATCTCGTGTACGGTGTCGTGGATGGCGTCAAGGTTCTGAGCCTTTGCGTTTTTGGCGATACGCATTTTGTCTTCGTTGGCACCGGCCTCGGCGTGCATGCGCTTTTCGAGGTTGGTCTTGGTATCCCATACCATGTCGCCGAGGAGCTCGGCGAATTTTGCGGCGTGCTCAGCCTCTTCCCAGGCGTAGCGCTTGAAGGCCTCTGCGATTTCGGGATACCCCTCGCGGTCGGCCTGGCGCGACATGGCCAGATACATGCCTACCTCGGTGCATTCGCCAGTGAAGTGGTTGTTGAGGTCTTTGATCATCTCCTCGTCGCAACCCTTGGCTACGCCTACTTCATGCTCGGTGACGAATTTCAGGAGTTCGTCGGCGTTGAGTTCCTTGAACTTTGACTGGGGTGCGCCGCACTGGGGGCACTTCTCGGGTGCTGTCTCACCCTCTGCGATGTAGCCGCAGATGGTGCAAATCCATTGTTTTGCCATACTTTTATATTGAACTTTTGGTGTTATGTCAGTCTGTATCGTCGCGACAGAGAGCGCCGGTATCGGCCGCCCGTGCTTAGTCATCCTTTCTATCGCAACACTATTAACAAACGCAGGTGGGGAATTGTTCGTATGAGATGTACGATTTTTGTGGCAATTCATACTTTTTTCCGTACGGTTTTGGCCCGGGTGTACGATTCCGGACACCAGCGATTTTTCACATATCCCTGATTTACTGCGTATTGCATTTTTGGCACGCTAATTGTCGGGTAGATTATCAGAAAAATCAGAAAACCTACCGACAATGGACAGAACCATACCTGACTCCGAAAAACGACACCGGCGGCTGCGCCGGCTTATCCCCTGGGGATGCGCCCTTCTGGCACTTGCCGCCGGGGGGATACTGCTCGGCCACTGGCTGCAGGACAGCGTGCATAGCCGCGACCTTACCTTCTGCACCGCCGACACGGGCACCATCGAGAGTGCCGTCACCACCAACGGGCGCATCGTGCCCGCCTTCGAACAGATCATCGTCTCTCCCGTGGCCACCCGCATACTTGAGGTATACGCCCATGAGGGTGACGCAGTCGACGAAGGGACTCCCCTGCTCCGCCTCGACACCGAGGCCGCACGCACCGACTGGCAGCGCCGAGCCGACGAGCTGGCCATGAAGCAGAGCGAGATCCACAGCCAGGGGCTGACCGACGAGACCCGCCTGACCGACCTTGAGATGCGGATCCGCACCAAAGAGCTCACCGTGGAGCAGCTTCTTGCCGAATACCGCAGCGAGCAGCGCCTCGACTCCATAGGGAGCGGCACCGGAGAGCGTGTGAGCCAGGCGCGCCTCGCATGGCAGACCGCCGAACTCGAGCTCCAGCAGATGCGCCGCCAGCTCGACAACGAGCGGCGCATAGCCCGCGCCACAGCCGCCAGCAAGCATCTTGAAGAAAACATCTCCGCCCGGCAGCTTGCCGAGGCGGCCCGCACACTCGAAGAGGCCCGGGTGGCCGCTCCGCGCAAGGGGACGCTCACCTTCCTCAACTCCAACGTAGGAGCCACCGTCGGAGCCGGCGAGCGCCTGGCAGTGCTCTCCGACCTGTCCTCCTTCAAGGCACAGGGAGAGCTCCCCGAGGGGCATGGCGACAAACTCACCATCGGCGCTCCGGTGATGGTGCGCGTCGGCTCCCGCCGCTATTCCGGGCATGTGAGCCAGCGCAACGCGCAGTCGAGCGCCGGAGTAATCACCTTTACCGCCCTGCTCGACTCCGCCGATGCCCCCGGACTGCGCTCCGGCATAGCAGCACATGTCAGCCTGATTTACGACGAGAAACCCGATGTGGTGCGCATCAAAAGCGGGTCGTTTTTCAAGGGGGCCGGAGAATACTACCTCTACGTGCGCACATCCGACTCACGCCTGGAGCGGCGCAAAGTGCGTCTGGGCGACAGCAACCCCGACTATATCGAGGTGGTGACCGGCCTTAAGGAGGGGGATGTGGTGGTGACCGCCGGAATCGAATCCACCCGCTCCGTGATACCGATCAAGGACTGACATCATCTCCGGCAGGAAATCACGCGACTGCCATGCGGCTTCCGACAGCGGGGCACACCGGCACAGGCCGCAACCTCATCCACAACTACAGCAACATCAACAACTACAGCTACTTAACCATCTAAACATCATATCATCATGGCAATCATACAGCTTGAGAATATCGAAAAAGTATACCGCACTGCGGATATCGAGACAATAGCGCTCGAAAACGTAAACCTCTCGATCGAGAAGGGGGAGTTTGTAAGCATCATGGGTCCGTCGGGATGCGGCAAATCGACACTGCTCAACATCATCGGACTGCTCGACAAACCCACCAAAGGGAGCGTGCGCCTGATGGAGCGCGAACTTACCGGCTGCTCCGACCGCGAACTGTCGCGCTTCCGCAACCTCAACCTCGGGTTCATCTTCCAGAGCTTCCATCTGATACCGTCGCTCGACGTGATGCAGAACGTGGCAGTGCCCCTCACCTACCGCCCCGGCGAAAAGGGTAAAGACCGCCGCAAGCATGTGCGCGAGGTGCTCGAACGCCTCGACCTGGGCAACCGCCTGCACCACTTCCCCACTCAGCTTTCGGGCGGCCAGTGCCAGCGTGTGGCCATAGCACGCGCCATCGCCGGGAATCCCGAGATCATACTTGCCGACGAACCTACGGGCAACCTCGACTCCCACATGGGAGCCGAAGTGATGCAGCTGCTCCACCGCCTCAACCGCGAGGAAGGGCGCACGATAGTGATGGTGACCCACAACGAAGAGCAGGCGCGGCAGACCGACCGCATCATCCGGTTCTTCGACGGCCGTCAGGTAAAATGATTTCCACATACATCCATACTACACTACCACGACATGAACTATATCCGACAGATAATATTCGAACTGCGGCATCAGACCCTGATGACCTGGCTCTCGATAGCCGGCACCACGATAGCCGTATTCCTAATAATGAGCGACTTTATGGTGAGCCGCATCAACATCGTCTCTGCCGCTCCCGAATCGCGGCGCGAACGCATACTCTACGGGTTCGGCGGCGAAGTGGTGAGCTACGGGGGCAAAAACCGTTCCTCCTCCCATATATCGCTCGAACTGGCCCACGAACTCTACGAGGGGCTTGACGGGGTGGAACTCGTGGCCTATACCGACAACTACGCCGAGACCATCGCCATCGGCATCGACGGCGGGAAAAGCGTATCATCGGCATTGCGCAAGGTAGACGACAACTTCTGGAAAATCTACGACTACACCTTCGAACAGGGAGCTCCCTTCACCCGCGAAGAGGCAGAGGCCGGAGTCAACAACATCATCCTCTCGCACAGCACAGCCGAGACACACTTCGGCAAGGATGCCGACATATTGGGGCGCTCACTGCGCGTGGGCAACAGGGAATATCGCGTCAGCGGCGTGGTAAGCGATGTCAATCCGCTGATGTCGCTCACCTGCGCCGATGCCTTCGTGCCCCACACCTCGACCGGAATGCCCTCCAATGTATGGAACTACTATCTTGGCGATTACCAGGCCATACTGCTGCTCAGTCCGGGCACCGACCCCGCCTCGATACACCAGCAGATCGAGGGGCGCTACAACGCATTCAACGACCGGCATAAGAACGACGACCTCTCGCTCACCTACCACGGTCAGCCCTACGACACCGAAATCATGAACTCCGGCGTGAGCACCAACGACACCCCCAACCTCTCCGGCAAACGGCGCATGAGATATATCGGATACGCGATACTGCTGCTGATTCCTGCCATCAACCTCAGCAGCATGACCCGCAGCCGCATGCGGCGCCGTGTAGGCGAAATCGGACTGCGACGCGCCTTCGGCTGCACACGCGCCCGGCTGCTGACCGACCTGCTGACCGAAAACTTCATCCTCTCCATGATAGGCGGGGTGCTGGGACTCGTGCTTAGCATAGTGTTTATCATGACATTCTCCAATTACTTCGTAGCCTACGGCAACATCTACGGGATGACACTCGCGCAGACCATGGCAAGGCCAAGTCTGTCGATGCTCTTCAGCTGGCAGATCTTCTTCGTGGTGCTCGGCTTCTGCTTCCTGCTCAACCTGCTGAGCGCCGGCATACCGGCCCTGAAAGCCGCCTTCACCAATCCGGCCGAAGCCCTGAGCGGCGAGAATGCCCACAAATAATGCCCCACCCATTCCAAGACACACACATACATTTACAGACACACAATCGTATGAAACGCGCATTATTCTCACAGATAAAAAACGAGTGGAAAGAGAACCTCTGGCTCGTGATAGAGCTGCTGATAGTGGCTCTGGTGATATGGGGACTCGCCGTATTCGTGATACGCACGATACGCGACGTGAACTATCCGAAAGGGTTTGACGAGACGGGGGTATATTACGGCGACATTCAGATCTTCGACGACGACGGCAATCAGGTCTACGGCTTCGGCTACGGCGACACCCCCGCCGAGCAGATCGCAGAGGTGGTGGGCGCCAAACAGGCCCTGCTCGACAGGATACGCCGGATGCCTATGGTGGAATACGCCGCCTACGGCAACAATCCCCTCCCCTACAACTATACCTTTATCGGCAACGGACTGGAAGACATCGTAGAGGGCGACACCGTCACCTACACCGTCAATACCCGCAAACTGACTCCGGAAGGAGCCAAAGTGCTCGGACTCTATTCCCCCGACGGCAAGGATGCCGATGCACTGGCCGCCGTGCTGGAACGCGGAGAGACACTGCTCGGCTCATCCCCCCTGACCGAACAGGAGGGGATCGACCTCGAGCATTTCGTAGGGAGAGGTCCGCTGACCGGGAATTTCAACTATCCCCGCATCGGAGCGACATTCCAGGGGATACGCCGCACACAGTATGAAATCAATATGCCGGCCACTATGCTGATTCCGATACGTGAAAATTCGGCGGAGATACTGCAGTGCGAAAAACTTCTGCTCAAAGTAAAGCCCGGCATGGAGCGCGACTTCGAGCGCGCCCTTGAGGACGACCCGTCGATACTGACCTACAAAAACGTGCATCTCGACGGCGTGCACTCACTGCTCGACGACAAACTGCGCCTGCAATGGAACTCCGACGTACAACAGCGCACCTACTTCGCCGGTGCACTGCTGCTGCTCTTCATCGTATTCTTAGGACTTCTGGGCACATTCTGGTACCGCGTATATCAGCGCACATCCGAAATCGCAGTGCGCAAATCCTTCGGTGCCACCGACTCCGACATATTCCGCCGCTTCGTCAGCGAGGCCATGACACTGCTCGGCATAGCCATCATACTGGCCGCAGGGATAGCCCTTTGGGCAATCGGAAAACTATCGACCTCCTACCTTGCCTCAGTGACCTACTTCCACGGATGGCAATGGGACATGGCACTGGCCGGCTTCATCACCTTCGTCCTGATGAGCATAATGCTTCTTGCCGGCGTAGGGATACCCGCCCGCCGCGCCATGAAGATCGAGCCGGCCCTGGCCCTCAAGGAAGAGTGAATTGGGGGTAGGCTTTAGGTAGCAGGCCTTACCATAAAACCTCTCGCCTAAAGCCTACCGTCTAAAGCCTATCACCTAAAACCTCTCGCCTAAAACCCACCGCCTAAAGCCTATCACCTACCGCCTAAACTCCCTATGAAAAGGATCTACATATTGTTTATGCTTGTTATATTGTTGTCGGTGCCTATGGCACCTCTCCGGGGTCAGACCGTAACCCTGACCCTCGGAGAGGCCATAGCCCGGGCACGCACTTCAAGCCTTGACGCCGCCGTGGCCCTCGACCAACTGCGGGCCGCATACTGGGAGCACCGCTCCTACCGCGCCTCCCTTCTCCCTGAAATCACCTTCAAAGGCACACTCCCGTCATATCACAAACAATACTCTCCCTACATGAACCAGGATGGAGAATACTCCTTCGTGGCCAATCACTACATGCAGCTTTCAGGTGAGATTTCAGTCACCCAGAGCATCTGGCCCACCGGGGGCACTCTGGGCCTTACGACATCGCTCGACTACCTGCGGCAGTTCAGCGGCCAGCCCTACAACCGCTTCATGTCGATACCCGTGGCCCTGACGCTGTCACAACCGATATTCGGCGTCAACCACACGAAATGGAACCGCCGGATAGAGCCTACGCGTTACCGCGAGGCCCAGGCTGAATTCCTCAGTGCCACCGAAGATGTGGCCATCACCGCAATTCAGCTTTACTTCTCCATGCTCATGGACCGCGAGAACCTCTCCATAGCCCGCGAGAACCTCAGCCATGCCGAGCGGCTGCACGCCGTGGCCATAGAAAAACGCGACATGGGGCAGATAAGCAAAAACGACCTCCTGCAGATGGAACTCAACCTGCTCGATGCCCAATCGGCACTCACCGACTGCGAAAGCGCCCTGCGCACATCCACCTTCCGCCTGCAGACATTCCTCGACCTTGAGGATTCAGGCGAACTGCTCCCCGAGGTGCCCGACATGCTCCCCAACGTAGAGATACCCTTCGGCGAGGCCTACGACAAAGCCCTGGCCAACAACAAACTCGCCCTCAGCATGGCCCGGCGCCGGATGGAGGCCGACTATGCCGTGGCCCAGGCCAAGGGTGACCGCCGCAGCATCAACCTCTATGCCCAGGTGGGATTCACCGGCTCGGCCCATACGGTCGGGGGCGCCTACAATCCGCTCAAAGACAACCAGCTGATAGAGATAGGGTTTGAGATACCGCTGCTCGACTGGGGGCGGCGCGAGGGGAAAGTAAAGGTGGCCGAAAGCGCGCGCGACGTCACCGCCACCGGTCTGCGGCAGGAGGCCCAGACCTTCCGCCAGGACCTCTACGTGATAGTGGAGCGCTATGCCAACCAGCAGCGGCAGCTCGAGATCGCCGCCCGCGCCGACACCATCTCCGCCCGCCGCTACGCCACCAACGTAGAGACCTTCATGACCGGGCGCATCTCCACCCTCAACCTCAACGACTCCCGCAGTCAGAAAGACGAAGCGCGACGCGCCTTCATCAACGAGCTTTACCTCTTCTGGCTCTACTACTATCAGATACGCAGCCTCACCCTCTGGGACTTCGCTTCCGGCACCCCCATAGAGGCGGATATGGAAAAAATGATTAAATTTGCAAAGTAAATCCGGTCGGCCGATTATCCTTCCCTCCGCATCCGGGATGCGGAGGGAAGTTGCCGCAGGGGCGGAGAAAGACGGAATATCAACCAAAGCGTCCTACGGATTTACGCTAACTCAACCGACAACGATGATCCTTATAATAGACGACGATCCGGCCATACGCACCTCACTGACCTACCTGCTGCGCCGCCAGGGGCTGGAGCCCGTGGCGGTAGGGTCGCCCGAAGAGGCACTCCCCTACTTCCGCAGCGGCAAGCCGCGTCTGGCCCTGATGGACATGAACTTCACCCGCAGCACCTCCGGCGACGAGGGGCTGCACCTGCTGCGGCAGGCACGCATCTTCATGCCCGGGCTCCCGGTGATACTCATCACCGCCTGGGGGAGCATCGACCTCGCCGTGGAGGGTATGCGAGCCGGAGCATTCGACTTCGTGACCAAACCCTGGGACTCCCGGCTGCTGCTGCAGCGCATCGAGACCGCCCTCAGGCTCTCGGAAGCCGCCGATGCGGCCAGCGGCGTTGGCGACGGGGAATCCCCGAAGTTTGACCGCGCCGGAATCATCGGCCGCAGCCCGGCAATCGAAGAACTGCTCGCCACCGTGGAGCGCGTGGCCCCATCGGATGCCCCGGTGCTGATACTTGGAGAAAACGGCACCGGAAAAGAACTCATAGCACGCGCCATACACCTCAACAGCCAGCGGGCCGGGGCGCCGTTTGTGGAGGTCAACCTCGGCGGGATACCGGCCTCACTGTTTGAGAGCGAGATGTTCGGCCACGTAAAGGGAGCCTTCACCGGAGCCGTGACATCGCGCAAAGGGCGCTTCGAGACCGCCGACGGGGGCACCATATTCCTCGACGAAATCGGTGACCTTGATCCCGCCTCGCAGGTGAAGATGCTGCGCGTGCTGCAGCAGCACACCTTCCAGCCCCTCGGCGACTCGCGCACGCGTAGCGCCGACTTCCGCGTAGTGAGCGCCACCAACGCCGACCTGACGGCGCGGGTGGCCGACCGCACATTCCGCGAAGACCTCTACTACCGCATCAATCTCATCACCCTGCGGCTGCCGCCGCTGCGCGAGCGGCGCGAAGACATACCGCTGCTCGTAAGCCACTTCCTGCGCCAGGGAAGCCACACCCACAATATCCCCATGCCCGAAATATCGGCCGAAGCCATGACACTTCTTACCCGCCTCCCCTATCCCGGCAACATACGCCAGCTCAAAAACATGGTGGAGCGGGCCATGCTCGTAAGCGGCACCGGGATAATCGGCGCCGACCTCTTCCGGCAGGAAGCCGAAGCGGCCCGCTCCGGCGATGCCGCCCCCTCCGGAGCTGCCGAAGCCACAGCAGGCGCCCCGGCCACACTGGCCGATGTGGAGCGCGAAGCGATACGCCGCGCACTTGAGCTGCATGACGGCAATCTCACCACAACGGCCCTTTCGCTCGGCATAACGCGTCAGGCCCTGTACCGCAAACTTGAAAAATTCAACCTCAACCGATGACCCGCCACTCCCGACTGCTTAAGACACCGGGCGGCGGAGTGATATTCGCTCTGCTTGCCGCCACATTTGCCATTCTGGTATGGATGGCCATGCATCCCGGTGTGGCTCCCCTCAGTCTGACGGCGACCACCGGCGTGTGCGCCGGTGTGCTGCTCTGGGGGCTTTGGCATGCCGTGCTGCGTCCGCGCCGCATGGTGATGCGCGGCATGGAACTTCTCTCGGGTCAGGAATCCAACAACCGGCTCACCCTGACCGGCCAACATGACGCCGACCGGATAGCCACCCTCTTCAACACACTCATGGACCGCCTGCACCAGGAGCAGATCCGCCTGCGCGAACAGGATTCATTTCTGCACCTGCTGATAGAGGCCTCCCCGATGGGGGTGGCGATACTCGACTTCGACGGGCATTGCACCGATGCCAACCCCGCCTTCATCCGCCTCGTCTCCCTCCCCGATGCCGCAGCCGCAACAGGACTCACCATGGATGCCCTCCCCTCGCCGATAAGCGCCACGCTCGCCTCCCTTGCCGACGGCGAGACACGCACGGTGCGGCTCGACGACAACTCGGTGCTGCGCTGTTCGCGCCGATTCTTCGTAGAGCGGGGATTCCGCCGCCCCTTCCTACTGGTGGAGAGTCTGACAGAGGAAGTGATGGAGGCCCGCCGGCAGGCCTACGGCAAGGTGATACGCCTGATGGCTCATGAAGTCAACAACAGCATGACCGGTATCTCGACCCTGCTGCAGATCCTGGCCGATGTGCACAGCCGGGATCCGGAGATGTCGGATTTCATAGAGAGCGTGCGCGACCGCTGCGACCGCCTGGGGCGCTTCATAGCCTCGTATGCCGACGTGGTGCGACTCCCCGAGCCGACACTCCTGCCACTCGACCTCTGCGCATTTACCGACTCACAGCTACCCTTCCTGCGCTCCAACACCGACTGCGAGATAGAAATCACCCATCCCGCCACCCCGCTCATCATCAGAGCCGATGCCGACATGATAGCGCAGGTGCTGGTAAACATCGTACGCAATTCGACCGATGCCATACGCTCCACCGGACGCACCGACGGACACATCGGCATACACATAGGCATACACATAGGGCGCAAAGGGGATGTCGGCGTGCAACTCACCGTAAGCGACAACGGATGCGGACTGTCGGCCGAAGTGGCCTCCAACCTCTTCACCCCCTTCTACTCCTCAAAACCCGACGGACAGGGGATCGGACTCACCATGACAGCCGAGATACTGCGCCGCCACCACGCCCGCTTCCGGCTACATACCGATGCCGACGGCCTGACCCGCTTCAACATCATATTCCCCAGCTGAGACCTCACCATGCATACCGACGACAATCATACCGGCCACAATCATACTGACGACATTAATGATCCCGGCACACATCAGATTGCCCCTCCGGAGTCCGCGACCGCCTACGCACCCTGCGCCGGAGCCGCCCTGCTGCAGCGCGAAAGCCGACGTCTGCGCCGCCTGCTGCGCCGCCACGGGATAGAGAGCGTGCTGCTCGGGCTGAGCGGCGGCCCCGACAGCGTGGCCGCCTTCCATCTGCTCCGCCTCGCCACCGAGGGGTGGCCGGAGTTCAGGCTCGGAGTGGCCCATGTCAACTTCCGGCTGCGCGGCGAAGAGAGCATACGCGACGAGCGGAGCGTGCGCCGGATGCTGGAGCGATACCCCGGCACAGAGGCGCACTTCACGGCATTTGACACCGAGCGATACTGCCGCCAACATGCCCTGTCGGTAGAGATGGGGGCGCGGCAGCTGCGCCACGAATGGTTTGACACCCTCCGCGCCCGCCACGGCTACAGCCGCATAGCCACCGGCCACAACGCCGACGACAACGAAGAGACTCTGCTGCTCAACCTGCTGCGCGGCAGCGGCACACGCGGACTGCGCGGCATGACGGCACTCACCGACCGGGTGCTGCGCCCGCTGCTGCATCTGTCGCGCCGCGAGATACTCTTGATTCTGGGTGCCGTGTCCCCTTCCGGGGATGCTTCAACCCTTTACGTGACCGACTCCACCAACCTGACCGACGACTATCGGCGCAACTTCTTGCGCCACCGCATCATCCCCGCCCTCGAATCGCGCTGGAGCGGAGCACATACCGCCATGCAGACCACACTGCGGCTGATGGACGAAGAATGCCGCGTGGTGGAATATGCCGTAGCCAAAGCCCTTGAATCAGCCGGCACCCTGCTCGACTGGGAGCGTCTGCGAGAATTTCCGTCGCCGCGGACACTGATACGCCACTGGATCATGCCGCACGGAGGCACTCCGGCCCAGGCGGCCGAAATGGCTGCGCTCGTGGAGCAGGCCGACGGAGGCCGACCGCAGGCAGGAGCCCGCTGGCGGCTCCCCGAAGCCGAAATCACGGCCACCTCGGCCGGGCTGCGCCTATCCCCACTCCACGGCAAAGCAGAAGAAGCACCCTCTGACGTATGGGAACAACTGACCACTGAAGATAATGCCGAGCGTGCAAGACTTATGTCAAGAATAAAGCAGTGCAGCGCCGACGAAGCCTATCTGCCCTGCCCACCGGAGAATTACCGGTGGCGCCATCCACGGCCCGGCGAGCGCATGCCGATAGGTAACCGGGCCACCAAACTGATCACACACATACTCAAAGAGCATCATGTGACCGCCGCCCTGCGTCAGCACATCTGGCTGCTGGCACGACAGTCAGACGACATGGCAGTGTGGATCCCCGGCATACGCCGTGCCGCCACCGAGCTGCTCGACGGCACCGAACCACGCGTATGGCACTGCCGCCGCAAAGGCCCCGAATGAAAAAAAACCGGCTGCCGGAGATGAACAGATAATGTCCCAAACGCGTTATGTGTGATAGATTATCCGTCAAGAGATATATCTGACTTGCAAAATTAAAATTAATATTGTAATTTTGCATTGAATACTTCTCACCTGACACAGGCGAGATAATACGATATTTTATCATCGCGTATCCAAGCCCGGCGCGGGCATACTTCCACATCTACACATGGTCTGCCGCCGATTCCCGCCAGAATTTCCAACAAAAAAGAATCGGCAGGACGCATTCTCCTCCTTATATCCATCTTAGCCATATTCCCCTTATCAATTTCAATACGGCTGACTGACCGGATATGCCCGCCCGCACAGCATTATCATACCCCTCTATGTATACCCTACAGGAACTTAACGACATGGATCCGGCTCAAGTGACAGAAATAGCCGGCACCATGGGAATGAAAAACCCGAATGAGAGCGAACTGATAGAACAGATCTATCATATCCTCGACAATCAGGCCATCTACACCGCCAAAGCCGAGGTCTCGGCATTAAGCGGCAAGAAAGAGCGTAAACCCCGCCAGAAACGCACCCCCAAAGACTCGCGTCAGGGAGGCAACGCCAATGAAGGCACACCCGACACGGGAGCCGCCGAGACCGAAGGCACCGCCGATGCAGCCCCCGATCAGTCCGCCCCAAAGAAACGCGGACGCAAACCCGGACCGAAGAACAACAGCAATACAAAAGGCCCGATGGCAAACGCCGGCGATCAGGCCGACCCTACCCCGAAGGCCATGCCTCAGGATAATCAGAAACAGGAAAACAACCTCACCTCCACCCTCCCCCTCGAATTTAAGGATATGTCGCCGGCCGAGTTGCTGGCTACCCTTTCGAAACGCCGCGGGCGTAAGTCGAAAGCCCTTAAGGCCGCCGAAGCGGCCGCGCGTGCCGCCCTGGAAGCTGAAAAAAGCGGCGCCGGCGCTCCGGCATCTGCCGCCGACGGCGAATCCGCTCCGGCCTCCGACACCCCCTCCGCACCCCTCCCCGACACAATGCCACTCGCACTCCCCGACTTCGGTCAGCAGCCCCAGCCGGCTCCCGCCGCGCTGCTTCCGGCCGGCAACGACACACTCACCGGCCAGCGCGAACAGCAGCCGCAGCACCCTTCGGCACAGCGCCAGCAGGGCGACAACCGCTTCCAGCGCCAGGCGCAGCCCAACGAACAGAAAGGGAATGCCAAACGCCAGGCCGGACTCGACTCCTTCTTCTCCAATGCCAAAGGAAAGACATTCAAGCCCCGTTCGCAGCGTGAAATCGAAGAGGCAGCCGCCGCCGAGGCAGCCAAACCCGTAATCATAGCCGAGCCCGGAGCCAATACGCAGACTCCCAAAGTGGTGCGCGAGGCCATGCAGCCGCAGCAGCCGCAGCGCCTGTCGAAAAAGCAGCGTATGCAGCAGCGCATGCAGCAGCGCCTCGAAAAGCAGCAGATGGAGCAATACGACTTCGAGGGGATATTCAATTGCTTCGGTGTGCTCGAACTGATGCCCGAGGGATTCGGATTCCTCCGCTCAAGCGACTACAACTACCTGGCTTCGCCCGACGACGTATACGTGCCGCAGAATGTAATAAAGGAGTTCGGACTCAAGACCGGCGATGTGGTGGAAGCCTCAATCCGCCCTCCGCGCGAGGGTGAGAAATATTTCCCGCTCTGCCGCGTGATATCGGTCAATGGCCTGCTCCCGGAGCAGATCCGCGACCGTGTGCCCTTCGAGCATCTCGTGCCCCTCTTCCCGGATGAAAAATTCAACCTCACGCGAGGACGCACCTCCAATATATCGACCCGCGTGGTGGATATGTTTGCCCCGATAGGCAAAGGTCAGCGCGCCCTTATCGTGGCTCCGCCGAAGACCGGTAAGACCATCCTGCTTAAAGACATCGCCAACGCCATAGCCGAGAATCATCCCGAGACCTACATCATCATGCTTCTGATCGATGAGCGTCCGGAGGAGGTGACCGACATGGCCCGCAGCGTCAACGCCGAGGTGATAGCCTCCACATTCGACGAGCCGGCCGACCGGCATGTGAAAATCGCCGGCATAGTGCTCGAAAAGGCCAAACGCCTCGTAGAGTGCGGCCATGATGTGGTGATAATGCTCGATTCGATCACCCGCCTTGCACGTGCGTACAATACCGTATCTCCGGCCTCGGGCAAGATACTTTCGGGCGGTGTCGACGCCAACGCCCTGCAGCGTCCGAAACGCTTCTTCGGCGCGGCCCGCAATATTGAGAACGGAGGTTCGCTGACCATCATCGCCACGGCCCTCACCGAGACATCCTCAAAGATGGACGAAGTGATCTTCGAGGAATTCAAAGGCACCGGCAACATGGAGCTGCAGCTCGACCGCAAACTCTCCAACAAGCGCATCTTCCCTGCCGTGGACATCATCGCATCCTCCACGCGCCGCGACGACCTGCTGCTTAGCGACGAGACACTCAGCCGCATGTGGATACTCCGCAACTATCTGGCCGACATGAATTCTCTCGAAGCCATGGAATTCATGAAAAAACGTATGGAACTGACCCGTACCAACGAGGAACTCCTCGTGACCATGGATAAGTGACCGCGACCCACGAAGATTTGGAATTAATCACCGCCCCGATTCCCACGGACATGGATCGGGGCGGTTTTACATTCCTTTGTCGGGGAAGCGGTCTTACATTGTTTGTCGGAAGCGGTCTTAATGTCGGTAATATTTCTAAGCATAGCGGCATCGGGACAAAATCCTGAATCGGGGGAATAATACCAATAAGCAGGGCAATATTGAGCTGAAATCCTAATATACATTAATATAAAACGAGAAATCTGAATTTTTTGGTCAAAAGATTTGGAGATTCCGAAAATAGTGACTAACTTTGCATCGCTTTTGAGAAGGAACGATACTTCAAAAAGCCCAAACGGTGGATGTAGCTCAGTTGGTTAGAGCGACGGATTGTGGTTCCGTAGGTCGTGGGTTCGAGCCCCATCTTCCACCCTCCCCTTAACCAACTCCCAACTCCTGATTCCTCAGTGCCGCCCCCCGGCCTGAGGAATCTTCTTTTTTTGTACATATATCACAGCTCTCATACTTCTGTCGGCACATGCAGCAATCACGGATCTGCCGGTCATAATTTATCTGCCTGTCATCACGGGTCTACCTATCATCACGAGTCTGCCGATCATTACGGGGGCCTGTCATCACGGATCTGCCTGTCACTACGCGCCGGCTGATCATCACGGGTCAGCGATTTTGACAGACGATGGCGCAACCCTGCCGGGGAAGTCAGCGTTATAACGGTATGAAAAAACCTCTGATTCCACTCGCCATGATGGCAGCGATATTAGGATGCGCCTCGCTTGGCGCACATTCCTCGGCTGCCGATAATACCGTATCCGCCCCGCTCCGCACAGCCGCCACCGGCGACAGCCTTGGCAACCGGAGCGCCGACAGCCGATTCTATCTGACCTGGGACGGCTGGGACTCCAAATACACAGGTGAAAAACGTATGCCCGACGACTGGCAATGGGGACCCGACATACTCGAAGGGTATGAGTCGCGATTCGTCGACATGGGGGAAGCCTTCGACGGGCCGGCCCGCTGCACCATCATACGCCTTCGCCCCGCGCACGCCGTAAAAAAGGGATTCCTCTACGTACACGGCTTCAACGACTATTTCTTCCAGGGCGACTGGGGGCGGCAGTTTGTCGACTCCGGTTATGCCTTCTATGCCGTCGACCTGCGCCGCTACGGCCGCAGCCGCCTACCATGGCAATACCCCTTCAACGTGCGCGACCAGCGTGAATACTTCGCCGACATTGATTCGGCCATCTGTCAGATGCGGCGCGACGGCATCACCGACATCACTCTCGGCGGACACTCCACGGGGGGACTGACCGTGGCCTATTACGCAGCCTCGCGGGGACGGCGCATACCGGTGCAGCGCGTAGTGACCGACTCCCCTTTCCTGGAATGGAACTACAATGCCTTCATGCGCAACGTGGCCGCGCCACTTATCGGCAAACTCGGCAAGCTCTTCCCCGAAGCCGAAGTAAAACAGGCTCACTGCGACGGCTATGCCTACTCCCTGCTCAAAGACCATGACGGCGAATGGACCTACAATACCGACTGGAAAATGACCTACTCACCTCCCGTGAAATGGGGCTGGATAGGCGCGATTGACGCAGCGCACTCCGGCACCGTTAAAAACCGCGACCACATAGCCGTGCCGCTTCTGGTGATGACCAGCAGCCGCAAGATCACCGGGTGCGACTTCACCCCGGAGTTTCTTACAGGCGATGCCGTGCTCGATCCGTCCATGATACGCAACGAAGCCTCCCGCTTCGCCAACACCACCATCTGCGTCATAGACTCCGGCATCCACGACCTGATACTCTCCCCCCTTCCGGCACGCCGGGCGGCCCGCGACTCGATATTCAGCTTCATCCGGAGCCACTGACGCGCATTCATTACGCAGTGACAAGGCAAAAAAGATGACAGATATTTTGTAGATTGGCGGGAAGTACTTAATTTTGCAGTGCCGCCCGCAGACATATGCCTTCCCTATACGGGAGCCATTGCCGCAGCGGCACAACCTGAATCTACATCATCCACAGACAACATCATGAAAAATATCCTGATTATCGGGGCCACCGGCCAGATCGGCAGCGAACTGACGATGCGTCTCCGCAAGGAATACCCCACAGGCAATGTGGTGGCCGGCTTCATCCGTGGTGCAGAACCGAAGGGCGAACTGCTCGAAAGCGGTCCGGCAGCGGAAGTGGACATCACCAACCCCGGTCAGATAGCCGAGGCCGTCGACAAGTATCAGATTGACACGATCTATAATCTTGCGGCTCTGCTGAGCGCCGTGGCCGAAGCAAAACCCCAGTTGGCCTGGAAAATCGGCGTAGGCGGACTCTACAACTGTCTTGAGATTTCGCGCGAAAAGAAATGCGCCCTGTTTACCCCGAGTTCAATCGGTTCGTTCGGTCCCGACACTCCGGCTGACCGCACACCGCAGGACACCATACAGCGTCCGCAGACCATCTACGGCGTGACTAAAGTGACGGGCGAGATGCTTTCCGACTATTACGCACGCCGTTTCGGCGTGGATGCGCGGTCGGTGCGTTTCCCGGGTCTGATCAGTTACGTGGCGCCTCCCGGCGGCGGCACGACCGACTATGCCGTCGACATCTACTACTCAGCCGTAAAGGGTGAGGAATTCCACTGCCCGCTGAAGCCCGGCACTTTCATGGACATGATGTACATGCCCGACGCGCTTCGTGCCGCGATTGAGATCATGGAGGCAGACCCGACGCGTCTGCGCCACCGCAACTCATTCAACATCGCCTCGATGAGCTTCGACCCGGAGATTATCTACAACAAGATCCGCGAGCACATCCCCGACTTCCGCATGACCTACGACCTTGATCCGCTACGCCAGAAGATAGCCGACTCCTGGCCCAACAGTCTTGACGACACCTGTGCCCGTGAGGAATGGGACTGGCATCCGGAGTACGACCTTGAGGCCATGACGGTAGACATGATCAGCCATCTGCGCCAGAAATTCGGCATCGCCGCCCCCGCCGCGATCCACCACCACTCCCTCCTCGAACCGGCCCTCTGATCCTCTGGCAGCTGCAACGTAACTCACTGCCCCATATCGACTCGACACATAGCGACTAATGACCGTCACCTCTTATACATGATTCCACCTTTCGGCCCACCCTATGCCCGTGAGGTGGAATCACTATTTCCTCAATGAGGAGAGCAACGAATGGCTGCTCATGTACGACTTCTCGCTCCAACCGGGTGAATACACCACCGTCTGGAAATATAACGGCAACGCCCTACCGGCATCTGCACCCAATTCGGGAGTGGCATACTGTCTGAGCGTCGAGCCCGATAACGACAATCCCGATATTGCAAAAATGCATATGGCGTTCTTTGAAAGTGTGGAGAGTATGGAGGCTGAATCCGGTAAATATGCCGGAGAAGGCACGTGGTTCAGTGGTATTGGCGGAGCCGGTGGTCCGCTTGGCAATCTTGAGTTTTATTCAGGCGGTGGCGCTATGGTTCTGACAAAAGCGGAAATTGACAACCGCACAATATATCTTGCATCCGGCACATCCGGAATTGCAGCACCCAACGAGGAGTCATTTATAAAAACAGGCAAAGGCACCTTGGAAATAGACTCATCCTACTCTGTCTGCATCCATGACATCGCAGGCAGACGATACGCCAGCAACGACAATAGATTCCGCAATCTGCCACGCGGCATCTATATCGTCACAGTAGCCGGAAAATCATACAAAGCGTATGTAGATTAATCCGGGAACACCGGGCTTACCGATGGACATCATACATCACAGTAGCAGATTTACTCATCCGTAGAATGCACGGTACATAAAAACACACCCCATTCGCGCCTTCGGATTGATGCAGATTAAGAAACCGAAAACCGTTTTGCGGTTTTCGGTTTTTTATTTATCTTTGCGCTGTTTTTCGGGGAGACGGCCTCGGCGGCTCCTCTTCCCAACTCCTTATTCGCTTATCGCACTGACCTTGCATATGAACCAGTACTCTCGCGGAGAGCACAACCAGTTGCTCACCGCAATCTATCCCATAATACTTGAAAAGGGACTCAAATGCGCTACGATGGATCTCGTGGCGCGACGGCTCGGCATGTCGAAACGCACGCTGTATGAGATTTTCCAGAATAAGTCGGCCATGATTTTCGAAGTGCTCGACCATAACGACGCCAATAAACGCGAACAGGCCCGACGTCTGATAGACTCTGCCCCGGACATGATGGTGGCGCTGCTGAAAGTCATTACACTCCACCGTCAGGACCTGCAGGGGATGAATCCTTCCTTCTTCAAGGATATGGACCGCCTCTACCCCGAAATGCGCCACCGCTACGAAGAGCGCCATGAGCGCCACCGCGAGGCGCTGCAGGCACTGTATCAGAAGGGTGTGGAGCAGGGTGTATTCCGCGATGATATCAACTTTCTTATCGTCAGCCGCATGATGGAGATTCAGGGGGAATCGCTCAAACGTATGGAAGAACTCTTCCCGCCCGAGATTACCCTTCTGGAAATCTACGATACGATGAGCATCGGCTTCCTGCGCACCATCGCTTCGCGCCGTGGCAACGACCTGCTCGATGAATATCTCGCCGCAGCTCCCGATATGCAGTCGCTCCCAGTAAAAAAGCAATGACGGTAAAATATTTTGCCATCATGGGGTACATATTATACAGGAGCTCCTCAAATACCGCGACTTCCAATAGCGTGGACGGCTCCAATACACGGATTCCACTCCCACCCGACTCCCTCCGGGTGGTATCGCCCCCCCCAAAGATTCCTCACTCCTAATTCCTAATTCCTTCCTCCTAATTCCTAATTCCCAAAAGCCTAAACCCAATATTCCACCAATGAAACGCATTACAATCATTCCGGCAGTGATGTTGCTGACCCTTATCGGGTCGCTGCTCCCGGCACGCGCCGAAGTGCCGGTGCTGTCGCGCAGCCAGTGCATCGAGATCGCACTGGGGAGCAGCCCGACGGTGCAGGTAGCCGACCTGGAGGTGAAACGCACCGAATACGCACGCCGCGAGACGGCCGGCGGCCTCTTCCCCACCATCGACTTCCAGGCTGCCTATCAGCGCTCGATCGAGCTCCAGACCATCCGCATGAACATGGGCGGGGAGAGCCAAAGCCTCAAGATGGGCTCCGACAACAGCTGGAACCTCGGCTTCAGCGCACAGATGCCCCTCGTAGCCCCCACTCTATGGAAAGCCCTGAGCATCAGCAAAGAGCAGATACTTGCCTCGCTCGAATCCGCCCGCCAGTCGCGCCTCGACATGGTGAATCAGATCAACCAGGCCTACTACGGACTGCTGCTCGCAGTGGCCTCGAAAGAGGTGATACAGCAGAATTACGACCGCGCACGCCTGAATGCCGACATATATGAAAAGCAGTTTCAAGCCGGAACGGCTTCCGAATACGACGTGCTGCGCTCAAGCGTGCAGGTGACCAACATCGAGCCCGAACTCCTGCAGGCCGACATAGCCCTTCGCCAGGCGAAACTCGCACTGATCGTACTCATGGGGATCGACTACGACTTCGACTTCAACCCCAATGTCACTCTGGAGCAGATGCAGCAGGAGATGTATGGCTACTCCCTCGGCGCCGAAGCCGACCTGAGCGGCAATGCATCGCTGCGCTCCATCGACATACAGCAGCGTATAGCCGAAAAGAACGTAGACCTCAAGAAATTCGCATGGATACCGACACTGGGCGCATCGTTCAACCTCAGCTGGATGTCGCTCAGCAACGGCAACGCCTTCCGTAACCTCGACTTCAGCCCCTACTCCAACGTGGGGCTTGCGCTGAGCGTGCCCATCTTCTCCGGCGGCACGAAATACTACGGGCTCCGCCAGGCACAGGTGCAGGTGAAGGAAGTGGCGCTGCAGCGCGAGAACCTGCTCAACTCCCTGCGGATGCAGCGCGACCTGGCGCTCGACAACATCAACCGCGAGGCGCGTCAGATCGCATCGAGCGCCGAGGGACTCAAATCGGCCGAGAAAGCCTACGACATCATGCAGAAGAGTTTTGAGATCGGAGCCGCCTCCTACCTCGACCTGCGCGACAGCGAAGTGGCCCACACCACCGCCCGCCTCTCCTATCTGCAGTGCATCTACAATTACCTCATATCCGTATCCGAGCTCGACCTGCTGCTCGGACGCGAAGACGAGATCCGCTGACCGCCCCACCTCCTCTTTTCGCAATGATGCAGGGCTTCAGCCCTGCCGTGCATCCCTCCTCCCCCTCCTCTTTTTGCACTGATGCAGGGCTTCAGCCCTGCCGTGCATCCTCACCGGAGATAACCCACTGATACAAAAACCCGCAAAACTCCCTAACCCCAGAATATGAAACTTACCAAAGTATTTCCGGCTGCCACCACAGCCTGGATATTACTCCCCGCCCTGGCACTTGCAGCAGCGGCCTGCGGCGGCAAAGAGAGCGAGACCGCTGCCACCGAGCAGGACGAGGCAATCAACGTAAAGACCGCCACCGTAGAGGAGCGTGATGTGGCCAACATCGTCACCCTCACCGCCAGCGTGGAGGCCGACAAAATCAACAACATCTCCTCCAACTCCCCCAACCGCATCAAGCAGATACTCGTAGACGAGGGTATGGCCGTAAGCAAGGGGCAGACTCTGGTGGTGCTCGACGACGTGAACACCACCTCCTACCAGCTTCAGGTAGACAATGCCAAAGCCAACCTGCGCAACGTAGAGACCGACTACAACCGGGCCGTGGAACTGCTCAACATAGGAGGGGGCACACGCCAGCAGGTCGACATGATGGAGCTTCAGCTCGTCAACGCCCGCAACACCCTTGCCAGCGCCGAACGCGCGCTGCGCAACGTGCAGGAGAACACCGTGCTGACCGCCCCGGTAAGCGGCGTGGTGACCGCCCGCAACTATGATCCGGGCGACATGACCGCCTCGCTCCCGATCCTTACCATCGGCACGGTCAATCCGGTAAAGGCGGTGGTCAACGTCAATGAAAGCGATTTCTCCAAAGTGCACACCGGGATGCCCGCCATCCTCACCCTCCAGGCCTACCCGGATGAGGAATTCACCGGCAAAGTGACCCTCGTGGCCCCCACAGTCGATGCCGCATCACGCACATTCGGCGTAGAGGTGACCCTCCCAAACCCTTCTGGGCGCATACTGCCCGGGATGTTCGGCCGCATACAGCTTGACCTCGGGTCGGCACGCACGGCAGTGGTATCCGACAAGGCCGTGGAGAAACAGCGCGGTTCGGGCAACTACTTCGTATACGTGGTCAAAGACGGCAAAGCCATCTGGACCCAGGTAGAGCTCGGGCGCCGTCTGGGCGACAGCTATCAGATACTTTCCGGCATCGAGCCCGGGGAGCAGGTAGTGGTATCGCAGAAATCGAAACTCAATAGCGGTGCCCCCGTCAAGGTAGTGAAATAACGGCATAAACATCCCCAACCCACCTAAAGGATTTAAACGATGAGTCTTTACGGCGCGGCGGTAAAACGCCCGATCATGACCATGCTCTGCTTCGTGGCCGTGATCATACTTGGCCTCTTCTCACTGGTCAAGCTTCCGATCGACCTCTTCCCCGACATCGACACCAACACCATAATGGTGATCACGATGTATCCGGGAGCGAGTGCCGAGGATATAGAGCAGAATGTGACAAAACCTCTGGAGAACTCCCTCAACTCAGTGGAGCACCTGAAGCATATCACCTCCGAATCGCGTGAGAACACATCCGTGATAACGCTCGAATTCGAATACGGATATGACATCGACGTGCTCACCAACGACGTGCGCGATAAGCTCGACATGGTGAAATCGATGCTCCCCGACGAGTCGGAGAACCCGATAATCTTCAAATTCTCGACCGACATGATCCCGATCTGCCTTCTCTCGGTAGAGGCAAAGGAGAGCATGGCCGGTCTGTACAAGATACTCGACGACGGCGTGGCCAACCCCCTTGCACGCATCGACGGCGTAGGCACGGTGAGCATCTCCGGTGCTCCGAAGCGTGAGATACACGTATATGTAGACCCGCATAAACTCGAAGGTTACCACCTGTCGGTAGAGGCCATCTCGCAGGTGATCGCCGCCGAGAACCGCAACGTCCCCGGCGGCTCCTTCGACGTAGGGAGCAATACCTACGCGCTGCGCGTGCAGGGAGAGTTTGACACCTCGGCCGAGATGCGCGACCTGGTGGTGGGCACCTTCGAGGGACGCCCCATATACCTGCACGACGTGGCCCGCGTAGAGGATTCGCTTGAAGAGCGCACCCAGCAGACCTTCATCAACGGGCGCGAAGGCGCGATGATCGTGATCCAGAAACAGAGCGGCGCCAACTCGGTGCAGATTTCCGACAAGGTGATGAAGATGCTCCCGAAGCTTCAGAAAGACCTCCCGTCGGACGTGAAGCTGGGCGTAATCGTGGATACCTCCGACAACATCCGCAATACGATCGCCTCGCTGGAAGAGACGGTGCTCTACGCGCTGCTCTTCGTGATGATAGTGGTATTCGTATTCCTTGGCCGCTGGCGCGCCACGATGATCATCGTCATCACGATACCGGTGTCGCTCATAGCCTCCTTCATCTACCTCTACGCCACGGGCAACACGCTCAACATCGTGTCGCTCTCGGCCCTCTCGATATCGATCGGCATGGTGGTGGACGATGCCATCGTGGTGCTTGAGAACGTGACCACCCACATCGAGCGCGGCGCCGATCCGCGGCAGGCCGCCGTGCACGGCACCAACGAGGTGGCCATCTCCGTAGTGGCCTCCACGCTGACGCTTATCGCCGTATTCTTCCCGCTTACCCTTGTGACCGGCATGACCGGCGTGCTCTTCCGCCAGCTCGGCTGGATGGTGACCATCATGATGATCATCTCCACCACCTGCGCCCTTTCGCTCACTCCGATGCTCTGCAGCCAGTGGCTGCGCCGCGTCAATCATCACGGGCGGCTCTACACCCTCCTGTTCACTCCGATAGAGCGTGCGCTCGACCGCTTCGACGATGCCTATGCGCGGCTGCTGCGCGTGGTGGTGGGGCACCGCACGGTGACGATACTCATCTGTCTGGGCACCTTCGTGGGTTCGATATTCCTGATGAAATTCGTGGGCACGGAGTTCATGCCCACGCAGGACAACGCACGTATCGGCGTGTCGCTTGAGCTTCCGATCGGTGCCCGCGTGGAGCAGGCCCGCGAGGTGATGCAGCGTCTCGACACGCTCTGGCGCAAGAAATACCCCGAGATCAAGGTAGAGACCTATACCGTAGGCCCGGCATCGAGCGACAACACCTTCGCCTCGCTCTCCGACAACGGCGCCCACATCATCGAGATGAACGTATCGCTCCTCGACCCGGGCGACCGCGACCGCGGAATCCAGGAGATAGCCGACGGGATGCGTAAGGATCTGGTGCATGAATTCCCTGAATTCAAGAAGATGCAGGTCAACGTCGGCGGTGGCCGCGGAGCCGGCATGGGTGGACAGTCGACCGTGGACTTCGAGGTATACGGCTACGACTTCGAGCAGACCGACACCGTGGCGCAGGATCTGCGCCGCATCCTCGAAGGGATACCCGGCACGGCCGACGTCACCATCTCCCGCTCCGACTATCAGCCGGAATATCAGGTGGACTTCGACCGCGAGAAACTCGCCCTCTACGGGCTCAATCTCCAGACGGCGGCGATGTATCTGCGCAACCGTATCAACGGTGCCACCTCGTCGCAGTTCCGCGAGGATGGCGAGGAGTACGACATCAAGGTGATGTACGAGCCGGGGATGCGCACGCAGATCTCCGACATCGAGAACATCACGATCTACACCCCCTCCGGGGCAGGCGTGAAACTGAAGGAACTGGGGACGGTCGTGCAGCGCTTCACCCCTCCCACCATCCAGCGTAAGGACCGCGAGCGCCTCATCACGGTATCGGCCGTGGTGGACGGCGTGCCGATGGACCAGGTAGTGACCGCAGCCCAGCTCAAGATCGACGAGATGCATCTTCCGGCCGGCATCACCATCGGCCTGTCGGGCAGCTACGAAGACCAGCAGGACTCCTTCCGCGACCTCCTCACGCTCGGCGTGCTGATCATACTGCTCGTATATATCGTGATGGCGGCGCAGTTTGAGTCGCTCACCTATCCGGGTATCATCATGACCTCGCTGCTCTTCGCCTTCTCGGGAGTATTCATCATCCTCTGGATCACCGGGCACACGCTCAACGTGATGTCGATGATCGGCGCGATCATGCTGATCGGTATCGTGGTGAAGAACGGTATCGTGCTGATCGACTACATCATCCTCGACCGCGAGCGCGGCATGTCGATACGCCGGGCGGTGATACATGCCGGCAAGTCGCGTCTGCGTCCGGTGGTGATGACCACACTGACCACGATCCTCGGCATGGTGCCGATGGCCGTGGGCAGCGGCCAGGGTTCGGAGATGTGGAAACCGATGGGTGTGGCCGTGATAGGCGGTCTGACCTTCTCTACGATCCTGACGCTGCTCTTCGTGCCGGTGCTCTATTGCGTATTCGCCGGACGCGGCGTGAAGAACCGCCGCCGCACCCTTCGCCGGCGTGCCGCAGCGGCAGCGCTCCCGGCCAAGGGTAATAACTGACACTAACCTCACTCCTGCACCTTCGCCCGACGGGACAGGTGCGGGAGTGAATAATCCGACATAACGAAAACACGATGAAATCCGTATTCATAGCCTACGACCAGGCACATCACGAACATATAATCGAGATCCTCGGCCACCTCAACTGCCGTGGATTCACCTCTTTCGGCACCGTGCAGGGGCGCGGTACACACAAAGGGGAGCCTCACTACGGCACCCACGCATGGCCCTCGCTTGCCTCGGCGATGATCACCTTCGTCGACGACGACCGCGTAGAGCCTCTCCTTGCACGCCTTCGCGCCCTCGACGAAGAGAAGCCCCGCCTGGGGCTCCGCGCCTTCGTCTGGACCGTCGAAGCCACCATCTGACCTCTCTATCTTCCTCTCCTGTCCCTTCCCCCCCCCGAAATTCACCGACAGGCGGGTGGTCGTACGGCTCATGTGCGTCCACCCGCCTGTCAGCATACAGTCGCACCTAAGGCAGACTGATAATTCGTGAAGAAGGGGTGGCAGGAGGATTGGGAATAACGGATTTTTTTGCTAATTTTGTATTTTGCTTTATGAGGCCGGGATTTTTCCGGCCCGACACGTCATATTTCGCATACGTATGATCAATAAAATCAATGAAATGATGGCGGAAATCAACGCCCTGACAGCCGCTTCGGCCGAGGAGGTGGAGCAGATCCGCATCAAATATCTCAGTAAGAAAGGTGCGATTCCGGCGCTGATGAACGATTTCCGTTCGGTGCCGGCCGAGCAGAAGCGTGAGGTGGGTCAGAAACTCAACGAACTCAAGACGCTTGCCAACGAGCGCCTTGCGGCGCTGCGCGACGCCCTGGCCTCGCAGGCCGAGGCAGCCCAGGCCGACATCGACCTGACCCGCACCGCCACACCCCTCCCCCTGGGGACGCGCCATCCGCTCTCACTGGTGAAGAACGAGATATTCCGCATCTTCGGTTCGATGGGATTCACCATTGCCGAGGGGCCGGAAATCGAGGATGACTGGCACGTATTCTCATCGCTCAACTTTCCCCCCGACCATCCGGCGCGCGACATGCAGGACACCTTCTTCATCTCCCGCTCCCCGCAGGACATACTGCTTCGCACCCACACCTCATCGGTGCAGACCCGCACCATGGAGACGCAGAAGCCCCCGATCCGCATCATCTGCCCCGGACGCGTATACCGCAACGAGGCCATATCGGCCCGCGCCCACTGCTTCTTCCATCAGGTAGAGGGTCTTTACATCGACCGCAACGTGTCGTTTGCCGACCTCAAGCAGTGCCTGCTCTACTTCGCCCGCGAGATGTTCGGTCCCGACACGAAGATCCGACTGCGCCCGAGCTACTTCCCCTTCACCGAGCCCTCGGCCGAGATGGACATCTCCTGCCACATCTGCGGCGGCAAGGGGTGCCCCTTCTGCAAGGGTACCGGCTGGGTGGAGATCCTGGGTTGCGGCATGGTCGACCCCAACGTGCTCGAAGCCTGCGGCATAGACTCCAAGGAATACACCGGCTACGCCTTCGGCATGGGTATAGAGCGCATCACCAACCTCAAATACCGCGTCAAGGACCTCCGCATGTTCTCCGAGAACGACGTGCGCTTCCTCCATCAGTTTGACGCAGCCCACTGACCCTCATCAGTGGCAGTCTCTATCTGTCTATGACAATAAGCCAACGCTATAAAGCCATACTGGAGCGCTTCGCCGAGGCGATGCCCGATCCGAAGACCGAACTCGACTACGACACCCCCTTTCACCTGCTTCTGGCAGTGATACTCTCGGCGCAATGCACCGACAAGAGGGTCAACATGGTCACCCCGGCCCTCTTCGAGGCATTTCCCGACCCGCAGACCCTCGCCGCCTCCGACGAGGAGACCGTCTACGGCTACATCCGAAGCGTCACCTTCCCCAACAACAAGACGCGCCACCTGCTCAGGGCGGCGCGTCTGCTCGTGGAGGAATTCGGCGGCGAGATGCCCTCCGACATCGACTCGCTGATGAAGCTGCCCGGCGTGGGGCGCAAGACGGCCAATGTGATGCTCTCCGTGGTGTGGGGGAAGGGGGCGATGGCAGTGGATACGCACGTGTTTCGCGTGAGCAACCGCATCGGTCTGACCCGAGGTTCGCGCACGCCGCTTGCCACGGAAAAGACCCTTGTGCGCCACATCCCCGCCGAGCTGCTCCCCAAGGCCCACCATTGGCTGATACTTCACGGGCGCTATGTATGCAAGGCCCGCAAGCCGGAATGCATGGAATGCATCATCCGCGACCTCTGCCGCGCCTATGAGCGGGGAGGAATGAGGAATAATGAGGAATGAGGAATGAGGAGTTAGGAATGAGGAATGAGGACGCCTGTTGTAGGGACGCACCCCGGTGCGTCCGCCGCAGGGGAAGTTGGAAATCAGCAAGGGGAATGGGATATAACTGAATCCGTTACAGCCATGAGCAAAGAGAAGAAGACCAATGCCGCCCGTATCCTCGACCGCGAGGGGGTGGATTACCAACTGATACCCTATACTGTAGACCCCGATAATCTGGCGGCCGATCATGTGGCCGAGGAACTGGGCGAACCGATCGAACAGGTGTACAAGACCCTCGTGCTGCATGGCGACAAGACGGGCTACTTCGTGTGTGTGCTTGCCGGCAACCATGAGGTCGACCTTAAGAAGGCCGCCCGCGTATCGGGCAACAAGAAGGCCGAGATGATACCGATGAAGGATCTGCTCGGTGTGACGGGCTACATCCGCGGCGGGTGCACCGCCATCGGGATGAAGAAGAAATTTCCGGTGTTCATCTCGGAAGAGGCCACCGGATTCCCCTACATCTACGTCAGTGCCGGGCAGCGCGGGCTGCAACTGCGTCTGGCTCCGGCCGACCTGATACGTGTGGCCGAAGCCACCCCGGCCGATATAATCACCGACACGCTATGAACACTCTTGGCAGACTACTGCGCCTCACTACCTTCGGCGAGAGCCACGGCCCGGCCATGGGAGGGATACTCGACGGACTCCCCTCCGGCATACGGATCGACATGGCCGACGTGCAGCATATGATCGACCGCCGGCGCACAGGGCGCTCCACCCTTACGTCGCAGCGGCGCGAGACCGACATACCCGAAATACTCTCCGGCGTAAACGCCGACGGGATCACGCTCGGCACTCCGATAGGGTTCATATTCCGCAATACCGATGCCCGCTCCTCCGACTACTGCGAGCTTGAGCACCGCTACCGCCCGGGACATGCCGATTATACCTACGACATGAAATACGGGCTTCGCGATCCCCGAGGCGGAGGGCGCGCCTCTGCCCGCGAGACGGTGAACTGGGTGATGGGTGGCGCATTGACGATGCAATGGCTCCGCACGCTCGGCATCACCATCGAGGCCCGCCTCACGGCTGTGGGGAAGGCCGGGTATCCCTCTCCCCTGGCAGCAATAATGAGTGATCCGCTGCACGGGGCACTCCCCTTTGATGAAGCTACCGAGCAGGCGATGCTCGGTGAGGTGGAGCGGGCGCGCCGCGACTGCGATTCCGTAGGCGGACGCGTAAGCTGCGTGATGCGCGGACTGCCCGCCGGACTTGGCGACCCCGTATTCGGCAAACTACAGGCACGTCTGGCCGAGGCAATGATGAGCCTGAATGCGGTAAAGGGATTTGAATACGGCATGGGGGCTGCCGCCGCTGAGGCACGGGGCTCCGAGGCGATCGACCTCTTCGCGCCGGGTTTCTCTCCGGCGCCGATGCGCACCGACCGTCACGGGGGTGCGTTGGGGGGTATCAGCACCGGTATGCCGGTGTGCTTCAATCTGTGGTTTAAGCCTACGCCTACGATCTCTCGACCGTTGCCGATGCCCGACCGTGAGGGTGAGATGCTGGAAGTGACGGCCCACGGGAGGCACGACCCCTGCGTGGCGATGCGCGCACCGGTAATCGTGGAGGCGCTGGCGGCGCTCGTGGCCGGCGATCTTCTTAGGTTTTAGGGGTTGGGCTTTAGGTTTTAGGGATTAGGTTTTAGGATTTTGGGGTTAGGGTTTAGGTTTTGGGATTTTTGGGGATGGGGAGTTTCTGGAATTGAGAATTATGGCAAATCCATGGTATAAAGATTATTCCGAATATCTGGCGGAACGTTGGCCCGGGGTGAAGGTGCAGAAGCTCTCGGTCGATGCCGGGTTCAGTTGCCCGAACCGCGACGGCACGATAGGCCGGGGAGGATGCATCTATTGCGACAACCGCAGTTTCACCCCCGGCTATTGCGATGCCCGGCGCAGTGTGGCCGAGCAGCTTGCAGACGGGCGGCGCTTTTTTGCCCGCAAATATCCACAGATGAAGTATCTGGCGTATTTCCAGTCGTTTACAGGTACTCACGCCTCTGCCGTCGGACGGCTTGCCGAACTTTATGCCGAGGCCCTGGCCCAACCCGATGTGTTAGGGCTCATAATCGGCACGCGCCCCGACTCGCTGCCCGAAAATGTGATGGATTTACTGACGGAGATAAACCGTGAGCGGCGTGTGATTGTTGAAATAGGAGCGGAGACATCGCACGATGCCACCCTGCGCCTCATCAACCGCTGCCACACGTGGCGCGATGTGGAGGATGCCGTAAGGCGACTCGACTCGCGGGGAATAGAATGCGGACTGCATCTGATAGCCGGGTTGCCCGGCGAAAGCTGCGCCGACGTGCTCACCACCGTAGAGCGCTCCTGCCGCCTGCCGATAGCGAGCGTAAAGCTGCATCAGCTGCAGGTGATACGCGGCACGCGCCTCGACCGTCTGTGGCGGACGGGTGAACTTGCGGTGCATCCCTTCACGCTTGAAGAATATCTGGAACTGTGCGTGCAGGTAGTACGCCGTGTCGACAGGCGTGTGGCCATCGAACGCTTCCTTGCCTCGGCACCCCCCGAAATGGTGGCGGCTCCGCGCTGGGGGCTGAAGAACTATCAGTTTACCAACCTTCTTCTCAACCGACTGGCCGCCACAGCGCCCGGCGACGCAGCGGCAGAGTCCAGGCCCGACAAGAACTGATCCTTTACTTACAATGAAACAATATCCAATACCCAATATGAAGAAATACATACTGATTTCCGGCGCGCTGCTGAGCATGATGTCGTGTGCGGCCGAAAACAAGGATGTGACCGTCACCCTTCCGGCCGGCGGTCCGGACACGATCGTGGTGCATCATGACCTGGTGAGTGACATGCTCAACGCACGCCGCCGCACCGATCTGCGCACCGTAAGCGATACCGTCACCTCCACCGACGGCAAATTCACATTCAGCCTCGACCCGAAAGGAGCGGCCCACTACATGCTGGAGATTTCGGATGAAAACGTGGCCGATTTCTATGCCGCTCCCGGCGAAAGCATCAATGTGGCGGTAGAGACCCTCTCCCCTATCGAATATTCCGTAAGCGGCTCGCAGCTCACCGAGGATATCACGGCGCTTGAGAAACTCACCGCCCCCCTCGATAAGGAATACGCCACAATGGCCTCCTCCGGCCAGCAGCCCACCGAGGCCCAGATGAAAGACCTCATGGACCGCTACGACTCCACGCTCGCCTCCTTCATCAGCAAGAATCCGGATTCTCCGGCCGTGGCCTACGTGCTGCTCAACATGCGCGGCGAGCAATTCCTCAATGCCTATGCCAACATGACCTCCAAAGCCAAGGAGTCGATACTGATGCCCTTCGTGGAGCGTCAGGCCGAATCGGCCCGCGTGGCACTTGAGACCGAAAAGAAACGCGAAGCGATGCTCAACGGCACCACCGAGGCTCCGGCCTTCACGCTCAAGGACCTGCAGGGTAAGGATGTGAGCCTGTCGCAGTTCCGCGGCAAGTGGGTGATTCTCGACTTCTGGGGTTCGTGGTGCGGATGGTGCATCAAGGGTATGCCGAAGCTGAAGGAGGCATACAAGGAATACGCCGGCAAGGTGGAAGTGATCGGTATCGACTGCAACGAGCCCGAGCAGGCATGGCGCGACGGAGTGGCCAAGTACGAACTCCCCTGGGTCAACGTCTACAATCCGAAGGATTCCGGACTTCTGGAGCAGTACCTCGTAGAGGGATTCCCAACGAAGGTGATCGTAAGCCCCGAGGGTAAGATAGCCGATATCACGGTGGGCGAGGATCCTTCGTTCTACAGCAAGCTTTCGCGCCTCGTCAACGGGGGTGCGCCGGCGGCAGCCAATTGAGAGACCATACCTAAAAAGTTTGCCCATGCACGCAACCCTTCGCATTCGGCAGACGATTCATCATTTCTATTAATCGAGAGCCTCCCGGTCGTATCGCTACTGGTGCCCCGGGGGGTTCTCTCTGTTTTTCCGTTTTCCTCTTTTTCCACTATTTCACTATGGCAAAACAATTCGGTATAATCTTCGGGTGCCTCGGGCTTGGCGAACTTCTTGCCCTCATCCCCGGGCTCAACATACCGGGGAGCATCTGGGGGATGCTGCTGCTCTGCCTGATTCTTGAGCGCGGATGGGTGCGCCCGGCATCGATAGCCCCTATCTGCAGATTCCTAATCTCCAACATGGCCTTCTTCTTTATCCCGCCCGGTGTGGCGCTGATGCTTTACTTCGACCTCATCGCCGCCGAATGGGTACCGATCACGGTGGCCACGGTGGTGAGCATACTTTTGGTGCTCATCGTCACCGGGCGGCTTCATCAGTATCTTCACCGGCGTTTCCGCCATAATCCCAACAAACACCGTCATGGACAGCATCAGTGAACTTCTACGCACACCCCTCTTCCTCACCATCGCCACATTTCTCATCTACTGGGTATCGGGGTGGATACAGCGCAAGAGCCGCCAGGCGTGGCTCAGCCCGATGCTGATCACGATAGCGGCTCTTATCGCACTGCTGCGTGCATGCGGCATAAGTTATGAGAGTTATTATGAGAGCGGCCACATGATAGAGTTCTGGCTTAAGCCGGCGATTGTGGCGCTCGGACTTCCGCTCTACAATGAGCTGCGCCACATACGGCGACAGTTCATGACGCTGCTTCTCACCGAACTGGCGGGGTGCGTCGTAGGTATCGTGTCGGTAGTGCTGATCGCCAAATGGCTTGGAGCGAGCCAAGAGGTGATAGCGTCGCTGGCCCCGAAGTCGGTATCCACACCGATAGCGATCGAGATTTCGCGTCAGTTGGGGGGTATTCCCGCGCTGACGTCGGCCATCGTGGTGGCCGTAGGGATGATCGGGGCAGCCGCCGGACTGAAGATGATGTCGTGGGGGCGTGTGCGCGGCGGAGTGTCGCAGAGCCTGAGCATGGGCACAGCGGCCCACGTGATGGGCACCAACCGCATCAGCGCCTACGGCGAGCGCTACAGCGCCTACGCCACTCTGGGCCTGATTCTCAACGGACTCCTGACCGCCTTTCTGGCTCCTCCGCTGGTAGACTGGCTGCTCTGAGCCGCCGCCGGCGGAGGCGCCCCGGCAGCTATAACCCACTGTGGCATAAGCCGTAATGGTGATGCGACACTTCAATCGGCTCAAACACCGCGTTACCCCTGCAACACTCCGGCTGTCGATGACGCACTCATAGGGTTCGGGGGATTGCCCCAAAGATGCACGCCGGCCTTCGGTCAGCACTCTCAGGAATTGCCTGACCCATCCCCGTTCGGAAAGTTACCTCCGTCTCGCAGCTTTTGGCCAGCTTTGGTCTTTTGGTTCAGTCGCATAGCCGCTATGCTCCATCACCTGCAAGGCCAAATCTGACCAAAATCTGCGACCCCTGCGTTTACATTTTTGGTTGGAAGCGGTCTTATCTTACGATAAATTTCTCTGATTTGCCATTGGACTTGCGGATATATATTCCGGCGGGTAGATTGTCGGCGCTGTCAGCTGCCTTCACACCGTTGAAGTGGTAGATTTCGCATGGAGCGTCCGTGTCAAAGTCGGCTACCATATCTTCTATTCCGTTATATCCGTTCTCTATAATATTGTTGAAGAATTTCCATGGAGAAACCGTTCTGAACAGTGACGCACTATTGTCGGGCACATAAAGAGTGGCATCTTCATATACCTTACTATCAAACACATCCTCAATGCTCTCTACGGGAGTTGAGCCATTATATACAACCTCCTTTATATTGCTGCAGTTTGCAAACGCGGCACCTCCGAGAGTTTCGATATTCATCGGCAGAATCACGGTTGCAAGCGGCACGCAGCCGGAGAAAGCCCAATTGCCGATAGATGTCACCGATTCCGGAATGCTGACGGAGATAAGGCTGCTGCAGCCTTGGAAAGTGAAATTACTTATGGAGGTTACTGATTCCGGGATGATGACAGAGGTGAGACCGATACAGTTTTGGAAAGCCCCAGTACCAATAGATGTTACCGATTTCGGAATGATGACGGAGGTAAGGCGGCTACAGCCTCGGAAAGCCTCATTACCGATAGATGTTACCGATTTCGGGAGGGAGACAGAGGTAAGACGGGTGCAGCGGTAGAAAGCATACGCGCTGATAGAGATTACTGATTCCGGAATAATGACAGAGGTGAGATCGCTGCATTCGGAGAAAGTAGATTGACCGATAGAGGTAACCGTATAGATTATATCTCCATCCTTTATTTCTGATGGGATAACAAGCTTCCCACTTACATCATTTTCAGACGTGGAGGAGTCTCCAGGCTTTGTCTCAACCGTTTTGGCATCCTCATCGAGCACTGTGTAGGTAAGGGTTTGACCCTCATAGGTGTACTGAATGTCGCGGGCGAAGGTCGGGAGCGAGAGCGTCGCGGCGACTAAGGTGAGTAAAAGATTTCTCATCGTTTTGATTATTTCAGGTTAATTTATTCTTCACATATTCGCGCTTCCCTATGCCGTAACGATAGACAATACTCTGCCTTGAGAATTCACTAACACAGGAAGTCGGTACCTCCGGACTCACCTCTTTGGTAATTTGTCTATGCAAAAAAAGCGTGAGAGCCTGTACCTGCTGCTCGTTCCGCTTATTGAGGCTCTGGCATGTGCCCATCACAGTAGAACGAGCAACGCGGAGCCTCACGCTGTATGATATGTAGCGATAGGAGAAAATGTATCACTACACTCTTCTCCTTCTTGGTATACCATACCCGAAAGGCGCCTATCGTTGCCTCATCCTTGACTGTGATTTTGAAACTGCCAGATTCCAATAAGCCAAGAACAAGCGCTTGATATGCGCTTTTATATGTTTGCACCCCGCCACGTCACCCCATATCGGGACTCCGCGGACGATATGCATCGCAAAGTTACAAAATGTTTTAATTATTATCAATATCAGCAACTCCTAAAAACTGTTAAAATAAATTTGTCGAAGGCTGTATCCCTATCGGTCACGTGGGTTTGAACCGAATGTACCTTGTCGCGCTTTTCAACAGATTGTCACGTCATCGGTGTGGATGGGTTTGCTTGGCGCGGGCGACAAGAAGGTAGACAAGATGCCTTCAGATGTATGGATCAGGCAGGTATGCTATGGACGTTTGCCATTTTGGTGACCGTAGGAGATGGAAGTGCTACACTTCGCAGCTGCTTTCGAAGTGGGGAAACTCTCTGCTACTTCCAAATATTTTGACTATATTTGCAGAATAATCACCACGCATGGCGCATAAGCAAGTATTTGCACGCATGGTGTGCATAAGTGAATGTTTGCACGCATGGCGTGCACATAAACAAATGTTTAAATTTAAACGACAGTGAGTGACAGGAAATCTTTTCTACAAAGCTATGGGCCTGTATAATTAAATCCGGACACTTACATAAACCGATTGACAGTATGGAACAACAGAGGGTCAAATATCCGATTGGTCAGCAGTCGTTCGAACAGTTGCGTGCTGCCGGATATCTCTATGTCGACAAGACGCGGTATGTGGAAAAGATAGTGCAGCAATCGCAGTACTATTTTCTCGGCCGGCCGCGCAGATTCGGCAAAAGTCTGTTTCTGACCACCCTAAAGGCATTTTTCGAAGGGAAGCGCCATCTTTTCAAAGGGCTTTACATCGACTCTGCCGATTGGGAGTGGCGCCCCTGCCCGGTGATGCATCTTGACCTTAACCTGCTGCGGTATGACAATGATGCCGACCTCGACAATTTTCTGGATGAGTTTCTGCGCAATCAGGAAAAGCTCTATGGGATTATGGATCCGGCCTCCACGTATTCGCTCCGGTTTGCCGAAGTGATACGCACAGCGGCGCAGCTGACGGGACAAAGCGTGGTGATACTTGTGGATGAATACGACAAACCCCTTATCAACAACATCGGCAATCCGAAACGCTACGAACGGATGCGCAGCCTCCTTGGCGCACTCTACTCCAACTTCAAAAGTTCGGCAGATTACATCCGTCTGGTGTTTCTTACAGGTGTCAGCCGGTTTGGCAAGCTGAGTGTATTTTCCGACCTCAACAATATCCGCGACCTCTCGCTTGAAGATGATTTTGCCGGCATATGCGGCATAACGGATGAGGAGCTCTGCAGTGATTTCCATCAAGGTCTGGCAGAACTTGCCGCCGCATCAGGCGACACCGTCGATGCCGAGCGCGCTCGCCTGAAGAGCTATTACGACGGTTATCATTTCTCCGACAACTGCCTTGACATCTACAATCCCTTTTCACTTCTGAATACGTTTGCAAAACGCAAATACCGCAATTACTGGATTGAGTCGGGCACTCCCACCCTGCTGCTCAAGGTATTGCAACAGACGGGGATCGACCTCGATTATCTCGTAAACGCCATCTGCGACTCATCCGACCTGTCAGGACTTGACATCGACAACATCAGGCCAATCGCCCTCTTCTATCAGACAGGTTACCTTACAATCAAAGAATACAATGAGCGGCGCAATATCTATCGTGTCGGACTTCCCAACAAAGAAGTGACCGAAGGGTTCTACAGCTTTATCCTTCCCTACTACGCCAATCTGCGCCAAAAGACGGTCAGCTCCGTAATCAACGATTTCATTGACGACCTGAATCATGGCGCCTCCGAATCGTTCATGCGCAGGCTTCAATCCCTTTTTGCAGGCATATCCTACGAGATGAAGATGGAAGAAGAGCGTAACGTGCAGAATGCGATGCTGATACTCTTCACACTGCTTGGGCTTGACACGGATGTGGAATACCGCACATCCGACGGCAGGATTGATATCCTGATACGCACTGCGGATTTCATCTATATAATGGAACTGAAATTCGACAGCAGCGCCGAATCGGCGATTGCCCAGATTAAAGAGAAACGGTATGATCTCCCATGGAGCACGGGCAGACGAGGAATCATCACCATCGGCATAAACTACTCTTCGGCGCAGCGCCGAATTGATTCGTGGGTGATTGACACGGCGCGATAAGACAGCACTGTTGCGAAAAAACAGCGGGCTGATTTTCCTTATTCTTTATAAGGGAAATCAGCCCGCCTCATTATCCTTTCGGGATGCGACATGCCGGGCGGTTCAGATCGAGGTGATCAGGATCACCAGGATGAGCACCGGGGCCACCCAGCGCACGATGAAGCAGATGGCCGGGTAGAGGCGCGTGGCTACGGTGCCACGGTCGGTGACCTGGTCGCGCAACGTGCCGCGCGGCGCAAACCATCCCATGAAGATCACCGTGCAGAAGGCGCATACGGGGAGAAGCCAGTTGGTGGTGAAGGTATCGAGGAAGTTGAATATCGTAAGCCCGAACAGTTTAAGGTCGGCCAGCGAACCGAACGACAGCGAGCACAACGCACTGAACAGAAACAGCGGACACATCATGATCAGCGTAGCCGCCACTCTCGACCGGCGGAAACGCTTCTGCACAAACAGGATCGACACCTCCGACAGCGAGATCGTGCTCGTAAGCGCCGCCACAAGCAGCAGCAGGAAAAACAGTACCGACCACCATCTTCCGCCGGGCATCTGCGAGAATACCTCCGGCAGGGTCACAAACACCAGCGTCGTGCCGCGCAGCTGCGACAGGTCGAGGTTGAAGCTGAACACCGTCGGGAAAATGATCACACCCATCATCACGGCCACAAACGTGGTGAGCACCGACACGGTGACCGATGTGGATACAAGATTGGTCGACGAAGGGTAATACGAGGCATACGTGATGAGTATGCCGATGCCGAGACTGAGCGAGAAGAAAGTCTGCCCCAGCGCGTTGGCCGCCACACTCCACGTGATTTTCGAGAAATCCGGACGGAAGAAAAACTCCAGTCCCTCCCCCGCCCCGGGGAGCGTAAGGGCATAGATGCTGAATATAAGAAGCAGCACGAAGAGCAGCGGCATCATGATGTTGGATGCCCGCTCGATACCTTTCTGCACCCCCATCATCAGCACCCCGGCATTGAGCGCTATCATCACGAAAGTGGAAATCAGCGGAGCCATGTCGGAACCTATATACCGCTCCATGCGGTGATGAAACGTGCTCTCCAGCGCCAGCGCCGACTCAGAGACCGCCCCGTCGTAGAGCGCACCGCTTATCGAATCCCATAGATACTGCAGCGTCCATCCGGCCACCACCATATAGAAACTGATGATCAGATACGAGGCCAGCACGCCGAGCGCCCCGGCAATCCACCAGTGTTTGCCCGGTGCCAGTTTCATGTACGATCCTACGGCATCGGCCCTCCCTGCGCGGCCGAGACTCGTCTCGGCCAGCATCACCGGTATGCCGAGCACCAGCACACAGGCCAGATACAGCAGCAGGAACGCCCCGCCACCGTTGGCCTGGGCCTCGGCCGGGAACCTCCAGATACTCCCCAGCCCCACGGCCGAACCGAGAGTGGCCGCGATTACTCCGGCCTTCGTCTTGAACAATGCGCCTCCCGAGCCCCCCGCCGGAGACGCGGAGGAGGAGGATGTAGTCGTATTCTTTCCCATATGGTATTCTGATGTAATGTGTATGTGTGAGTATGGATGATGTGTATGTGGCGGTGCGCCGGGACTTGGGTGCGCAGGCACCGGTGCGCGAATATGGATGCGTGTGCCTGCGGAAGCCGGAAACGCCGATACACCTTGCAAATTTAACAAATTTTGCGTCATGAGCGTTCACCATCGCGGATTTTCTAAAAAATAAAGAAGAAAATGTTTGCATACAAACTCTTTTTATCATAAATTTGTATTAACATTATGTCAAAGCTGGGTGCGTCCCACCCTGCCGGCACACCATTCACCCGGATGCCCGAGGCATCCCTTTCACTATCTCTACAGCATGGAAAGTCTTGATACTAAAGATACTCTCTCACCCGCCGAACGCCGTGAATTCCTGCATCTCGCCGCCACCCTGGCCGAGAAGATGCGCGATTCGGTATCGGCCGACGAGCACCGCCGCATCCACGCCCTCTGCCGCACGGCCATGGCGCGGCATGACGCCACCCACGACTCCCACGGCCTCCCCAAAGCGATCATGGCCCTGCGCGCCGCCCATCTCTTTGCCGACTCCATCGACCCCGACCACAACATCATCCTCGCCATCGTACTCTACCCCCTGCTTGAGGATGAGATCACCGACATCTCCACCCTGCGCCGCGAATGGGGGGAGGATGTGGCCTCGCTGCTCGTGGGGCTGAGCGCCGTGCAGAAATTCTCCAACAAGAACAATGCCGTCAACCAGGACAACTTCCGCGGCCTCATGCTCTCACTGGCCGACGACATCCGGGTGATCATCATCATGATAGTGAAAAACCTCACCCTGATGCGCGCCATCAACCTGCACCCCGACACGCAGTGGGTGCGCGACGTGGCCTTCGAGGCCAACTGCCTCTACGCCCAGCTGGCCCACCGCCTGGGGCTCTACAAACTCAAGAGCGAACTCGAAGACCTCTCCCTCAAATACTCCAACCGCGAAATCTACACCCAGATAGCACATAAGCTCAACGAGACGAAACGCTCACGCGACGCCTACATCAAGGGGTTCATCGACCCCGTGAAAAAGAAACTCGAAGAGGCCGGGCTGAAATTCGAAATCAAAGGGCGCACCAAATCCATCTCCTCCATATGGGGGAAGATGAGGAAGCAGAAAGTCGACGTATCCGGCATCTACGACCTCTTCGCCATACGCGTCATAATCGACACCCCTCCCGAGAAAGAGAAATCCGACTGCTGGATGGCCTATTCGATACTGACCGACATGTACACCCCCAACCCGGCCCGTATGCGCGACTGGATCTCCATACCGAAAAGCAACGGCTACGAAAGCCTGCACGCCACGGTGATGGGGCCGCAGTCGAAATGGGTGGAGGTGCAGTTCCGCACACGCCGCATGGATCTGGTGGCCGAGAAGGGTCTGGCGGCCCACTGGCGCTACAAGGGTGTGAAATCCGACTCCACCGACCAGTGGATGAACAATATTCGCGACATCCTCGAGACAGCCGATGCCGGCCCGATGGAGATGATGCGCCATCTGAAGATGGACAATTACGAGAAAGAGGTATATGCCTTCACCCCGAAAGGCGACCTCTTCAAACTCCCCGCCGAGGCCACCGTGCTCGACTTCGCCTTCCGCATCCACTCCAACGTCGGGGCGCACTGCACGGGGGCTGTGGTCAACGGCGCCCACCGCCGCATCAACTACCGCATCGCCAACGGCGACACCGTAGAGATACTCACCTCCTCGACCCAGACCCCGAAACTCGACTGGCTCAACATCGTGGTGAGCCAGAAAGCCCGCAACAAGATCAAACAGGCCCTCAACGAAGAGGCCCAGAAACTGGCCGACCTCGGCAAGGAGCTACTGGAGCGCCGCGCCAAAAACCGCAAGATCGACATCGATGAGGCCGTGCTGATGAAGCTGATCAAAAAGGCCGGGTATAAGTTTGTCAACGAGTTCTATTCCGACATGGCCACCGAGAAGCTCGACGTGTCGCGCTTCCTGCAGCAATATGTCGACACCGTAAGCGGCAGCGACGAAGAGACCCGCATATCGGCCGGAGAGTTCCAGCTCCGCCCCGCCGAAGAGACGAAGGAGGCCAAGAAGGATGTACTCGTGATAGGCGGCAAATCGATCAACGGACTCAGTTATAAGTTTGCCCGCTGCTGCAATCCGATCTACGGCGACGACGTGTTCGGCTTCATCTCCTCCGAAGGTACCGTAAAGATACACCGCAACGACTGCCCCAACGCCTCCAACATCCGCGAGCGCTACCCCTACCGCGTCGTAGAGGTGGAATGGAGCGGCAAGACCGGCGACACGCTGATGGCCTCGATACGCATAATCGGCGTCGACGATCTGGGTATCCTGGCCAACATCACCTCCATCATCTCGAAAGAGATGAACGTCAATCTGCGCAATGTGGCCATCGACTCGCACGACGGCATCTTCCAGGGAGTGCTGACCGTGGGAGTGACCGACCAGTCGCAGCTCAACACCGTGATGAAGAAGATACGCACCGTAAAGGGTGTGAAGGAGGTAAGCCGTATCTAAAAAACTGCCGGGCAACCGACGGAAATTCCGGATTTTTTGTTAATTTTGTACGGCACCGGCAATTGCCGGCTCCATACACCCCACTGCCAATGAGAATCACCACAGCCGCACCGCTGTTGCTCCTGCTCCTTGCAGGAGCGGCAGGATGCAAGAAATACACCGGCGAGAAGGCCGCCCAGCAGCGGCAGGAATGGCTCGCCTCCCTGTCAGACTCCATCACCGCGCTCAACGGGCGGCGCGCCGCCGACTCGCTGCGGCTCGAAGAGCTGCGCGGCACGATAGCCGAGAGTCTGGCCTCGTTCACACAGGTGGCCAACCCGCGTGAAGTGGAGCCATATTACATCCTCTCCCGATTCAAGGGAGCCTATCCCCTGTCGGGCACCGGCGTGGCCGCCCGCATGATGCGCAACGAGCAGGCCGAGCTGATAGCCGCCCTGCGCGGGGCGCGGTTCAATGCCGTGCGTGCCGTAAGCGGCTCGCAAAGCGCCACGAGCGCCACGGGGCCCGCCGACCAGGCCCTCAACTATACGGCAGGGGGGCTGACGACGGTGGCCTTCACCGGCGCCGAGGCGGATTCCGTATGCCGCCTTATAGCCGACCACCGAGCAGAGCCCGTGACTCTTGAATATCTGCAGAACGGGAGCGTGGCAGGCAAAATCACCCTTTCGGCCGACCAAAAGACCTGGGTGGCCGACACGTGGGATCTCTGCTCGGCCAATATCGAGGCCCACCGCCTCGAAAAGAGCCAGCTTACCGACAGCCGCAAGATCGAAATCCTGGAAGTAAAACTCCGCGAACAGCGCGAAGCCACCGGGAAGTAGACAGGCTTTCACCTGGCGGCATCCCCCTTACAGAATGCCCCTCTCTCCTCAAAACCCTTTCCGGATGGTGACTGGCAAATAAAATTTGAACCCATACTTATCATCCGGAAAGCCGACCCTATCGCAAACCTACCGACAATACGTAAACTCAACATATATTTTATACTATGAACCTCACTCACACCGACATCCAGCAACTGGAAGAGAAAGGGATCTCCGTAGCCACACTGGAGCGTCAGCTCCGAGACCTCGCCAAGGGGTATCCGTTTCTGAAAATCGAAGCTCCGGCCACCATCGGCCACGGCATAACCAGCCCCAGCCCCGAACTGGAGCGCCAGAGTATCGACATATGGGAGAAATACCTCCACTCGGGAGCCACCGTAATGAAGATGACCCCGGCTTCGGGGGCGGCCTCCCGCATGTTCAAAGACCTTTACGCCTTCCTTAATTCGGGAGCCAAGAAGCCCGAAAAGGGTTTCATGCGCGATTTCTTCGACGGCATCGAGGATTTCGCCTTCTATCACCGCCTCAACCGTGAGATGCTTACCCTCTACGGGCGCAGCATCGACTCGATGATGCGCGAGGGGAAATACCGCGAGATCGTCGACCATCTGCTCAACGTCCCGGGGATGGGTTACGGTCAGTTGCCTAAGGCGCTGCTGATGTTCCACCGCGTGCCCGGCACGTCGCGCACCCCGCTTGAGGAGCATATCGCCGAAGGGGCGCAGTATGCCGCCGACCGTCATGACCGCGTCAATCTGCATTTCACCGTCAGTCCTGACCATCTTCCCCTTATCGAGGCGAAGCTCGAAGAGGTGAAGGCCTTTATGGAACACCGCTACAACATCCGGCTCAACGTGACGCTGAGCATCCAGAAACCCTCGACCGACACCGTGGCCGCCACCCCCGATGGCGAACCCTACCGCGAGAACGGCAGCCTTTTCTTCCGCCCCGGCGGACACGGAGCGCTTATCGAGAACCTCAACGACCTTGATGCCGACGTGATCTTCATCAAGAACATCGACAACGTGGTGCCCGACTCGCTGCGCCACTCTACGATAGAGTCGAAGAAGGTGCTCGGCGGCATTCTGGTGGCCACGAAGATGAAGATTGACGGGTATTGCCGTCAGTTGCGCAAGGGTCTCCCGTCGGAGGAGGAGCGCGAAGAGATGCTCGGGTTTCTGCGGACGGTGCTCTGCGTGACCCACGACAAGGCCGACACGATGTCGCCCGAAGAGGAGGCCGAATATCTTTTCTCGAAATTCAACCGTCCGCTGCGCGTCTGCGGCATGGTGAAGAACGAGGGAGAACCCGGCGGCGGTCCGTTCCTATGCTACAATGCCGATGGCACGGTGAGTCCGCAGATTCTTGAGTCGTCGCAGATAGATCCCGACGACAAGGACGCGATGCATATGCTTCGCGAATCGACTCATTTCAACCCCGTAGACCTTGTAGTGGCCACGAAAGATTACGAAGGGAAGAAATTCAACCTCCCCGACTACGTTGACCCGGCCACCGGCTTCATCTCGGAGAAGAGCCGCGAGGGTGTAACAATCAAGGCGCTCGAGCTGCCCGGCCTCTGGAACGGCGCGATGTCGGACTGGAACACGATATTCGTCGAAGTTCCCGCCGAGACATTCAACCCCGTCAAGACCGTCAACGACCTGCTCCGCCCGTCGCATCTGGGTTGACCGCT
>CAMWRH010000019.1 GCA_947176605.1 uncultured Porphyromonadaceae bacterium | reverse complement strand
CCCCTCCAGCCCCGCCTTTCCCCTGGGTCCCGGCGCATCCGCCTCCCCTGTAGGGACGCACCCCGGTGCGTCCACCGGGAGTTGCCAAGCTCCCCCGCTCCGCCTCGGGCCCCGTAGTCCCGCGCACGAGCTTCAGCGAAGGGATGTGCATCGCCAGTCCCCCGGGCGCCGGCAAAGGGTAGGGGAGTCCCTGCCAAAAGGGCCCGCTCCAAAAGCGGGCCCTTCCCATATCCGGCCATAGCCGACTCCGGAAAACACAGCATCCACACATCATCCCAGCCAATGAGGCCGGATCCGCAGGCGTCCGCCACGATGGGCCTTCACCCCCGACACACGCGCCAGAAGCTCATCCACCTTCGCACGCCACACATCCGCCTTCCCCGGATTCGTGATACTCATCCAGTCAGCCACCACCCAGCTTACCATCGCCTCATGAATCAGCTTCCCCAGCAGATTCAGCGTCGACTGCGAAAAATCCCGTCCCACCTCCAGCACCACACCATACACACCGCGCTCCGCCAGACGGTTCGTCACCAACGGATCATCCAGCTCCCGACGCGTCATCGGAAGCAGACGCTCCACAAGCTCCGCATGCGCCAGATCAAGCATACGCGTCACACGGTCCACATTCCCCGCCTCACCCACATCCTGCACCGTATGCCGGGCCTCATCAGCATCATCCGGCATCACATGCCCCTCGATATAGCAGCAGTTCCGGATGTCATACACCAGATCACCACGCCGCAGCATCACCACAGCCACACGCTTTCCCCCCTCACTGCCCCCGCATTCAATCACATTCATCACACATAGCCCCTCCTCAGCCACGGTCCGCCGGACGCCGCGGACGGCTACGCTTACTTACCGCCTTACGGATACTCTCCATACTCTTCTGCGCAAGAGCCGCATAAGCATCCGCGTCACCCTTGTTGGTCACAAGATACCAGTCCGCAATTGCAGTCTTCGCGATATAGTCATGCACAGCCTCACCGATACCTTTCGTAGCCGCCTCATTGAAATTCGATGGCATCACCAGATTCAGTACCAGATCCTCATCCTCCTTCATATTCGCATTATCAGTCTCCGTGCCATCCTCGTCAAGATACTCCGGCAGTTCCGTCTGCACCTCCGCAAACGCACGCTTCACCGAGCGAAGAATCTTCTCCTGATTCTCCTCATCCTCACTCGCAAACATGCTTGCCACCTCCTTATAGTTCTTGTCATCCTGAATCGTACGCCCGCGCAGGAACGTCTCATTCATGATGTCATACAGCAACCAGTCCATATAGACCGTCACCTTCACACTCTTCTTCTGAGCCATAATCACAAAATTTTAAAAATTATACACAAAAATCAGAATCACCCCCGCACGTCAGCGCCGGCGCGGACTCACAGGCCGTCTGCGCGAATAAAGCTTCCGCAGCACATCCTCAATCATCGCCCCGGCCTCCGCAGCGCAATCCCCCGTCTCCTGCTTATTCACAAACCTGAACCAACGCCCCACGATACTCTGGATAAAATAACTCCGCAGACTCGACTCCACACTCGGAGTCAGACCCTTGTCGAAATTCCGGCTCACCTCCAGCTTCACACGGTAATCACCCGCATCATCCGGACGCGACCCGCTCACCCACATACCCTTCAGACGCTCATTCGCCAGACTCGCCGACTCCTCCCAGAAACGCTGAAGATTCTCCATATCCTCCTCAGTCATCGCGATCCGGTCACGCACCTCTCCATCCTCACCATCCATCTTCGACCCCGTATAATCCGTGGCCTTATCCACCTCGGCCAGCACATCATCCCGACCGATCACCAATTCAATAGTCTCCATATCATTCCAAATTCAAATTAAAAAATCAAACCCGCCAAGCTACCCCGCGTCAGCCCGGGCCTCGTAGTCCTGCGCCCGGGCTTCAGCGAAGGGAAGTGCATCGCCAGTCCCCCGCTCACTCCTCCTTGCGCCGCATCGAGATAAGGCGGCGCAGGTCAAGCGGTTCCTCATACGTGCGCCCCTTAAGGCGCTCATTCGGCGGCTGACGCCCGGTACACTCCGAATGGCGGCAATGCCACAGACGGTAATGCTCCTTCTCCGCACGCTCCGCGTCACGCTCCTCCGTGACGGCAAGCAACTGCGCGTTCACACGGTTCAGCTCCGTCTCCGACGTATACAGGCGGTCAGACAATTCGCGGTTACGGTCGATGTGCTTATCGATAGTGGCATTCATCTCACTCATGCGCTCCGTCAGACGCACCTCAGCGTCAAGCAGCGTCCGCAACCGCTTATCCTCCGCATCCCACTTACTCTCCGTAGCCTCCACCATCCCCTTACGCTTGGCCGCCTTCCACCCGATGGCACCACCGCCACCCAGCAGCACCCCGCCAAGCACCTGCAACAGATTTATCCAGTCAATCTCCATCGTCGTTTGCTTTTAGAAATTAGAAAAATCCTAATTCCTCACTCCTAATTCCTCATTCTCTTGATTCTCACCAGTCCCCACACACCCAGTGCCGCCACTGCCGCAGCCAGCACACCGAGCGCCACCCCTCCCGCATCCATCTTCACCTGCTCCCAGCGCGACAGCTCACGCTCCACCGGATACGGCTCGGCCACCGAATCAGCGCTCACCGACTCCAGCCGCGCCCACAGCGCCGCCAGCATCGCCTCATAACGGCTCTCCATCACACTCAGCCGCGCATCCGTGTCACTGCCGTGATACACATCGCGGTCCACATCACGGCGCAGCGTATCACCCCCTGCCGACAGCACCAACACCTCACGCACCCTCTCACTCACCGAGTCACGGCGCGCGACACTCTCCAACCTCGCCGCCATCAGCGCCGACACACGCTCCAACAGCGCCGAAGTATCCGCACGCACCTCCTCGGTACGCACCGACTCCACAGGCACCGTCACCACCCTGCGGCTGCACCCTGCACCCATCGCCAGCGCCAGCACCACTGCCACCGCCACCGCCTTACACATCATCGAATGCATAATTCATAATTCATAATTCATAATGCATAATTCATAATTCATAATGCATAATGCTTAATTCAATGCATAATGCTTAATTCATAATTCATAATGCCTAATTCATAATGCATAATGCCCAAAGCCTCACGCATTATGCATTATGCATTATGCATTAAGCATTAAGCATTATGCATTATGCATTCCCGATATACTCCATAATACCCTCCACATGCGCCAGCATGATGCTCTGCTTACGCTCCGTCAGCGTCTTCACCCCATCACGCGTGTCATGAAACGCCGACTCCGTCAGCACAGCCGGACACTTCGTATCCCTGCATATCGCAAGATTCTGCGCCACATACCGCTGACCGGGCTTCTCCGTCACCGAACGGTTACCCTTAAGCCCCGCCGCAATCGCACGCGCCCAGATAAGGTCGGCCAGGCACTTCGACTTCTGCGACGCATTCAGCGACACAAGCGCCATGAAACCGCTCCACTGACCGTCATGCCACTTACCGTCAGCCGAGTTCGCATTCGAGTGGATCGACACCACCAGCACATTCTGCGCCCCATAGGCCGCGCACACATCATTCACCCTGCGCGTGCGCACATTCAGCGCCACGTCATCAGACTCCGGCACAAGCAGCCGCGCATCAACACCGCGCCCTTTCAGCTCATGCACTATCATGGCCGCCATCTCACGCGCCCATACACCCTCACGGTACTTACCGTCAGGCGAGCACTTCCCATCCGTAAAGACGCCGTGCCCATTGTCAATCAAAACTACCATATCTTGAATTCCTAAATTCCTGATTCATTCCTGATTCCTCATTCCTCACTCCTGATTCCGGAAGCCACCTCAGCCGCGAACTCCCGCCACGCCTGCATCCGCTCATATAGCTCCGCATCCTCACCGCCATTCTCACGGTTCAGCACGATCGCCATCTGGTCATCATGGCTATAGCGCAACTTGATCACCGCCGTCTTCACATCCGCATACGACATCGACGGCGGTCTGACGACAAACCACCCGCCGAACTTCACCGCGTCCCCCTCGCGCCTCACCTCCAGCGGCCTCTTCATCGCCACCTCCTCATACAGGTCCGCCTCCTGCGAGCGCACCTGCATCGTCACCACCTTCGCATCCCTACGGCGAAGGTAACAGTACGCCTCCGCGTACGTCATCTCTCCTTTGCTGTACATATCCTTACAAGTCTTTTACCAAGGTGAAACCTGAGTCACTCACCATGCCATTATATATGTATCCCGAATCATACACCGTTGAATTGGCAGGAACGTGAAGCACTTTCTCCTCTTCCTCCGGCACATCCGTTCCTACATTTACAAAACCCAAGGAGGGACTTTTATACAATTCGAGCTCTCCATATAGCCGGACATCTCTAAGTTTCCGGGCATTATATCCAAAGAAATACGTATCGGGCCATTGCACGGATGCTACCCTCGCACTAAACATTTCCACATTGGAGTCTCTGAAAAGGCAGCCCCCTATTGTCACATCTTCCTCAGCAGATAATATTACTCTCTTAATATCGGGAGCATATTTAGCCAATCCATATGTATACGTGGAGAGCTGCACACACGCCGGGAAATTCAGTTCCTCTACAAGAGGACAGTTTCCTACAATAGAGTAGCTATTAGAAGAATAGAAATAGAGGTACCTTACAGCAGGCATTACGATGCGCTCAAGAGACGGGCAATCCGTTGCAATCACAGATCTTAGATATTCTACTTTCGGAAGATTGATTTCAGTCAATCCGTTACACCCGGAAAATCCGTCTTCAAATACCTCCAGTGCAGGAGCTGAGAATCTTTTGACATTCGTTAGAATGCCGGAGATTCCGACCATACTGTTTATTCCATTAAATGATGTAGGCATCTGCCCTGGAACATAAGGATTATAACCATATGCAGTAGGGATTGGCAGTTTAAAGATAGAGGTCAGCACCTTCAGACCGGGCAGATTCAGTTCTACTTCCTCTTCCTCTGTAGCAAATGTGGCCTTACCATGGATTTCCACAAGATTAGGCAACGTCTGCAGCCAGCATCGTGACATATTGAGGTTGCAGCCATTCATCTTAAGAATCTCCACATTTGGAATTCTTAACCCACCTTCGGTCAGACTTGGAGTTTCGCTTATCATGATTGAAACCTCTTTCGCCATCGGGGCATCAATCAGCCTTAAATTGGGACAGAAGCTACAATATGCGTCCAACCGCTCAGCTTTAGGGGTATGGATTTCTTCTATTTTGAGCAGCGTGGATACGCGTCCGTAGAAATAAAGGGACCATGAAGTCCCCTCATACAGTTCAAAAGAAGGGAGGCTCAGACACTTTGTAGTTTCACTATGTATTTCCCCCGACGCTCCTATTGTCCTCAAATACGGGAATTCCACATTCTCATCCGTCAGCCACAGAACATTATTCAGATACTCCAGTGACGGCATGTACTGAGTAGCCATTACGCGGGTGGATGTATTCTGAATCCTCGCTTCAAGCCTTTTCAGTTTCGGGAAATCCACAACATTGATTCCGGAGGCAGACACCACGCAATAGATGCAATAATCTTTATGATACATCTCGGTTCCAGACAGAATCTCTTCAAGTTCCGGAGCATGTATCTCTTGCATTATCCTATCCAGAGAAGTGCTGCCAGTGCCCACGAAAAGATTGCCGATGCATCGCTTGAGTCGGGGGAAGTTGGCAATCTGAATACCGCAGTATTTACTTGCCAGTATATTGAAATCCTCAATTTCCTCCCATGGAAATGAAATCTCTTGGATGGACGATCCGAATGAGTTGGCGGTCAACTCTTTGTAACTCACATTCACAAAATACTGGAACTCATTGAACGTAGTAGCCCTGCATCCCGAAAACGCACCCGACGGTATCTCCGTCACAGCCGAAGCCTCCGCAGCCGTCATGAACGCCGGACTCTGCGCCCACCCCTGCGCGTAGCACACAGCCATGATCTCCGGATTGCTCACACGCGTAAGGATAGCGTCACTCACCATCAGCGAACCCGTGAACGACTTGCTGAAAAGCACCGTACCGTCACGCTTCGTCACCTTAGCCGTCAGCACATACGTCTTCTCCACATCAAGTCCGGACACCACCACATTAGCACCCGCCGAATTGCAGCTCCCGAGCGACACAAGCCCCTCTTCGACCGCCACACCCTCAAGCGACCACTCCACATCATAGCGGGCATCCGCGTCATGCGCTCCCATCGTAAGCGCATACTCATACACACCTAACTTCGCCACCTCCTTAGGGCCGTCAAGCGTAGCCGACGAGGGATACACCACACGCTCCAGCGACACCGTCTTGCGCACCACCGTGGCAAGACCCGAATCCGGCACAAACTTGCCCACCAGCGTCACCGACTGATTCGAAGTGATGTCGGCCACCGTCAGCACACCGTCCTCAAACGTCACATTGGCATTCGACCCCTCAAGAGCCAGCGACGAAGTACCCGCCTCCGACGATGATACAAGCATCTCGTAACGCGCACTCTGCAACCCCCGCACCGTATCCGGCCCGATGATATAGATACCTACAGGCACCTGAATATACAGCTCCGAACCGGGCGTAAAGCAATTGTTGCCATAAATCGACTGCAGAGCCGTCAGCTCATCGATTGTAGCCTCCGACAGACGCACCGTACCGCGCAACTGAATCTGACGGAACCCCCCAAGCCGTATCAGCCACTGCGTGTCGACACCGCTCCAGTCCACCCCGTCCAGAGCCAGCGAGCACTCCGCATCCGGAGCCGACTTATAAGTCAGCCAGTCGCGCACCAGCCGCAGAGTATCAAGACCCGCGCAGCCGCGCACCTCGATGCGCGTAAGGTTCTGACCGTTGTTCTGCACGCTCAGCCCCGCGTCAGTCAGCGCATACAGCCCGTCAAGACCCAGCGCCTGCAGCGAGGCCGGAAGCCGCACCTCCCTCAGCGGAGCACCCGCCGGAAGAGTGGCCGACGTCAGACCCGAATCCTCAGCCCGCAGCGACTCAAGCAGCACATTGCCGCTAAGGTCAGCCGAAGTCAGACCCTCAAGCCCGCGGATGTCAAGCTCACGCAAAGCCGAAGCCTGACCGATACCCGACAGATTCGCAAGCGCCGTATTACGCACGCCAGCGCCACCAATCACAAGCCGCTCCAGCTTCGTGTCAAGCCGCTCCGAATACACCGGAGCAATCGAAATCTGCGTAAGGTAAGGCGCCATGCCGCTCACATCGATCTCCTCAAGATACGGCGCAGCATAGATGCGCAGAGGGTCGCCCACATTCAGCACCGAACGAGTGGCAAACACCTTCCGCTCACCCTTCTCCAGAGCCACGCCCGACTCCACGGCCACATTATTCACGCCATAGCCGTACTTGAACGCCATGCCGGCCACCACCGAGAACTCCAGCCCCGCCGGAGCGCCCGACAGCTTCACCTCAAACGAATTCGCCTTATACTCACCGCTCACATACTCAGCGTCCAGACGCGCGAAACGCTCCGACAGCCACCAGCGGCGGTGCGTGCGGCGCGAGCCTTGCAGCATGAAAAGATTGTTGATGCCGTTATCCTGCCAAGGGCCCAGATACTTATAGCGCGCGTCAAGATTATACACCCTCTCGCACCACTTCGCCGTCTGACCCTCATCCATCTCGGCCACGACACGCTCATACGACAGACCCGCCGAATACAGCGCCTGATCCACCTCCCTGACCGTCTCCATAAACTCCGCGTCACCCTCCAGCAGATTCCACAGCCGCGAGTCATGACCCGCATAGGCATACACACCCTCCACCGTGCCGTCCGGCGTCTGACGGTCGATCGTCGGAGGATACATCAGAAGGCCGTCATTACGCAGACCGATCACAGTATCATTATCGTAATTGATGAAATACCAGTGCAGGCCGTCCTCCGAAGTCAGCATCGAATTCTTCACCACCTGGTCCACAGCCCCGAAGCGCATCAGATACACGTAATAGGCCGCCATCTTATACACATCGATATGCTCATGCTTCTGCACGGCGAAATCCTCCGCACTCACCTCCGACACCCAGCGGGCAAAGGCCAGCAGATCGGAAGTATCCGTATTCCCGTCAGGATAACGCCCCTCGAAAGCCTCCGGCCACTCAGCATCCCAGTCGGACGTATCCGTAAACAGGGCGAGATGATGACCGTTGGTCAGAAGCTCCCAGCACTGCATCCGGCTGTTGTCGAATCCCGGAATATCGCGGAAGCCGAACACCGACTCCGTCGACTTGTCATTGTTGAAATTATACTTCCCGATAAACACCAGCGGGTCATTCTCCGTCAGACGGTAGAACATCAGAATCGGGAAGCCGTCGATGGCCGTACGCACGTCATACGCATACCCGGCGTCCACGGCAGCCTGCTGCGCACGCGTGCGGCAACGGTACTCACCCCCCGGCTGCGCATCGCGCATGGCCGCGTTCATGATACGCGCCACACCCGTATTGTGCGCCCCCGACGACTCCGCGTAATCCGCCTTAAGGCACCAGCAGTCCACCGGCTGCGCCCCCGCACGGAAAGCATACAGACGGTCGGCCACCTCCGCGCCTCGTGAATCATACAGCACCGTGGAATCCTTCTTACGCGTATACAGACGGAAATTCTTCTTCGGATACGACATCGACGATGTGCCCTGCGGACGCATCGCCCCGTCACGAAGCGTAAAGCTCCTCTCGGGGTCCTGGAGATTGATATACTCCACCGACACATCGATCTGAAGGTTCTTGTCGGTCGTGGCCTCCAGCGCCGGAATATTCCCCGTCACTATCATGATCGGCAACTGACCCGACAGAGCCTCCGTCGACAGATCCGACGTGCCCTCCTCAAGCACATTGTTGCGGTCATAGACCTCCATGAACTCCGCCGCCGTCTCCTGATACAGGATATGATTGTTAAGGATCTGCGAATCACTCAGCGCCGTGTCATAGAACCGGAGCGAACGCAACGACACATCCGCACCCTCGCCCGACCCGATGCGCAGCGCCGTGTCGGAGATGAAATTATCGGTAGCCGCATAATCGGCCGCACCGCTCAGAATCCCGTCCACATACAGCAGCGCCATCCGGCTGTCGGAAGTGCCGCTGCGGCGCGTGACCACGAAACTCAGCCGCACCTTCTCCCCCGCCTTATAGCGTGTCGATATGCGGCTCTTCATGGCCGAAGTCAGCGAAGCCTCCGAGGCCGTGATCAGTATTCCGGTGCCGTTGGCATTGCGCAGGTCGCACACCACGGCGTCATTGTCCGTCACATTCCGGGTGGCAAACTCAAACTCCAGCGTCTTGCCGGTGGCCGTGCCGTCAGATGCCAACGGGCGGCAGTCATTCACAATCGCCGCGCCCCCGCTGATCAGCAGACGCCCCGACTGCCAGCCGCTCGTCTCGTTCCAGCGGAATCCCTCGAACGCCGTGCGGAAATCGCCGTAATCCCACCGTTCGCGGTCAGCCGCACCGTTACTCTTCCCCGACGCCGAAAGCGCCAGCAGAAGCGCCTGCGTGATCTCATCGACCGAAGCCGAAGAGGGGGTCACGTCAAGCGCCACACGGTACTCCACGCCCTCGGCCACAAGCCGAAGCTCCTGCGCGCCGGCAGCCGTGACGAGCAGGTCATACTCCGTCTGCACCCCGTTGCGCATCTCCAGCGTAGTGAGCAGCGTATCTCCGAGCCACACCTCCATCGGAGTCGAAGTGGCATACGAGGGATTGAACAGACCCAGACGCAGACGGTAGGGGAAGTATTGCGTCACCCCCTCCAGCCGCAGGGCCTCACCCTCGCCGCAGGGTTCCGCACCCAACGGAAGCTCCGCCCCGATGGCCGTCAGCACCGTGCGCCCGCCGCTGAGCATGATGTCGCGGTGAAGCATCCGTGAATAGAAGCGCTCCCCATTGATCACCGTATACGCACGGTACTGCAACATATGCCGTCCCGAAGCCAGTCCGGCCAGCGGGATATACTTCGTGCGCGTGGCCGTGGCATCCGTCACCTCATCCTCACTCTTCACGTAAGCGAGCTGCACACCGTCGAGATACCACTCCATCACCTTCGCGCCGTAGCCGCTCACCGTGTAGCCCACCTCCAGCTGCGCCTCCTCGGAAGGGGAGAGGGCCTGCGAGAGGTCGTAAGTATCGGAAAGCGAGAGGTCGACCATCTGCACCGTCACACCCACCGTAGTGGCCGCAAGCGTCTGGTCGCCCACGATGCCGATCGTGATGTTGTTGGTACCCGTATCGAGATATTTGTCGATATTGAAGCGCACCACCGTGCCGCGACGGTAACGCTGCGTCACCGACTGCTTCACCGAACCGCGCATGAACGTAAACGTACACGTCACATCCTCGCCTACATCCTGCCCCGACTTATTCTTCGTGGCAAACGTAAACTCCAGATAATGCCCCGTGCTGCCGGCCAGCACCGCCATAAACGCATCCGACAGCAGCGCAATCTCAGCCGAATAATTGAACGGAGCCTCGAAATTGGCGATCAGCAGATCGCGGTGCTCCGCCGGATTCTCAAGATACAGGTCGCGGCACTCCTCGTCCGCAAAGACCAGATAACGGTTGTTCGCCTGGTCATAATGGAACACCCCCGCCTTACCCTTGAGCGAAGTCAACGCCTCCGACAGCGTACGGCGCAAAAGCCGCTCCACCGCCTCGCCGCTGTACCCCTCCCATCCGGTCTCAAGGTCGGGAATATCCCCCGTATGTATTATCTTACCCATATTTTAGGTTTTAGGTTTTAGGAATTAGGAATTAGGAATTCCGTTGTAGGGTCGCGACCTGTCGCGACCGCCGCAGGAGGAATTAGGAGGGAGGAATTAGGAATTTTAGGTGATAGGTTTTAGGTGTCGTTAGGTTTTAGGTTTTAGTTGCAAGGTTTAAGTTGCAAGGTTTTAGTTGCAAGGTGAAAGGTCTAAAGCCTAACACCTAATGCCTAACGCCTAAAGCCTCCCTCGCCATCCGTCAGAGCCGCTCCAAGGCTTATCATACCTCCATATGCCGCTCCCGAAGCACGACTTCACCCCCTCCCACACCAGCCGCCCCATGTGCCACACAGCCGACACCGCACGACCGCCAATCCAGACCTGCGCCACCTCGCGCCCCTTATGCATCAAAGCCATACCAAATAGGTTTTAGGTTTTAGGTGCAAGATGAAAGGTCTAAAGCATTATGCATTATGCATTATGCATTATGCATTATGCATTATGCATTATACCTCACTCCTCCACCGTATAATAAATCTTATTCTCATCCCACTTGCCCGACTCGATCAGCGCCTCCATCTCCTCCTCCGAGTCCACGCGCACCATCATGCGCCCGAGCGCCATCTGCTCCATCGGCACATGCGCCTCCGCGTCAAGCGAAGCGATACCCTCCGCCTTACCGATAGTGACCGTAATGATCGAATTCATCACCGCCCTCGGCAGATGCCGCAGCGGCACCGTCCCTTCACCCTCAGTTTCCGCCGCCATCAGCGGAGCCACCCCACCGGGCTGCCCCACCTCCTCCCGAAGCACCATATCCGGCAGATGGTCCGCCAGCACAATCCCTGACTCATCCAGCGGCGCGATACCTCCCGGCCTGCCGATCCAATTACAAACCTCCGACTCAAACATCTCCGTCGCCGGAAGATTCGCCATCGGCACACGCCCTGTCCCGTCAAGTGGGGCCACACCCTCCGAAGCATTCACCTCACGCCGATACACCACATCCGGAAGATTCACCTCCGGCACCTTCGCAGTCTCATCAAGCGGAGCGATACCGCCGGCCGCACCAGCCTCACGACGATACACCACATTTTCTTCCAGCTCCCTCAGCTGATCCCCATGGTCAGAGGCGCACTCTTGAAGATCACCAATCAGCTCGTACTGATTCTCCAGTGTATCCTCAGCCGCAATAATCCGATTCTCATGGTTCGAAATCGTCTTCTCAGCCGCAGTAATCCGATTCTCATGGTTCGAAATCGTCTTCTCAGCCGCAGTAATCCGGCCCTCATGGTTCGAAATCGTATTCTCAGCCGCAGTAATCCGTGTGCCATAACCCGAAAGCGTTGTGTCATGCGCCGACAGGCGTTCCGTAATGTCCGTTATCTCTTCCCGGTCTCTGGCGAGGGCAGACTCAATCTCATCAAGCCATATCGTAAACTCGCCACCCTGCGCACCCGTAGGCTGCCACGTTCCCGACTGCGAACGCCACACAGCAGCCGGAAGCGTGTTGCCCACAAGTGCAAACCATCCCGGCTCCGGACGCGGATACGCAGCCCTCAGCGCCGTCTCACTCGCATACAGACCCTTCATCGGCCCCTTCACATGCGGCGCGTCCACCCATCCCTTCACCACGAGATGATGACTCACCAGCACCGACCCGCCCACCGACACCGTTCCGCCTACAGTCACGTTACGGCTTACGTTCGCACACCCCTGCACATCTTTGTTGCTCATGTCATCAATGATTTTGAAATTTCAAGCATAGTCTGCCAGTTCTGGTCTCCCACACTCGCCAACGCCAGCGAGGCCGCCCGGTACACCGCCGCCCGATAGCACCCCTCGGCCACATCTATTCCGCCGTCGCGGTCTACGATAGGGTAGGGGAGATACGTAGCCTGAGCCACCGTAGCAAGCCCGCTCCGGCTTGAATAGAACTCAAGCACAAGACCCTCGCTCCTCCGCACAACCGCGCATACAGGCCTCGATGCACTGCCGCACACACCCTTCCATTTCGACGACTGACGCCCATACAGCGCATCGCTCTCCGTAATCGCCTCATACACCGGCCGCGTCCAGTCACTCATCCGGAAGCACAGCAGCCGCATGAAGTCGCGCGGCAGTATCACGAATCCCTTCCCGTCATCGCCAATGTGAAGGTCGCAGTCGCCGAAGTCATGCCCGCTCTCCAGCAGATGCCGCGGAGCCTCCACCTCCACCATCCGCACCGCATCCGCAAGCTTTCCCTCGATCACTCCGTCAAGAAGAAGCGTATCGGCATCCCCGGCATTCAGAAGAATCTCCTCTTCTCGATTCATGTCGATTGCCACACGTACATCACGCGTCATCTCAGCCACCCCTACAATCATAGCCCGCTCAGATTAAGCAAGTGTTCAGATTCAAACACTTACTTATACAAAATTAAACCGTATCCCATACTTCGCCGCGCAGCGCTGCACGTCATCACGAGTCCTCAGCTTCGCCGGATTCTCGCCGAAGTGTTCCTCAAGATACTGCTTGGCCACATCCTTGCAGCTCGCATCCAGAACCTCCAGCACCGACTCATCCGCTTCCGCCGTGGCTTCCCCCGATGCCGCACTATCCGCTTCCGCCGGCTGCGCCTCGTAATCGTAATCCACCACCATATCAGGATCCGGTTCATAACCGTAATCCGACGGCATCCCGGCCATTGGCGTATCACAATACTCCGGCTCTTCCACACCGATATGCTCATCGGTAGTGGCCACCTCACGCGGATTCACACCCACCGGCACGTCACCTCCAAGCGGATACTCACTCTTCAGACGGATCACACCGCGTCTGAAATCATCACTGCTTTCTATGGCAAGCTGCACCACCGGATCCTCCGTCGTGAACGTCGCCGGTGTCACACCCTTCTTAGTGATTATGCCACCCGTAAAACTCACCTGCACCCTCATCTTGCCAAGATAGAATGCCGTATGCTTCTCCGTCAGATGAAAGATGGCATAAGTTCTCTTTGATCGTCTCATCTCTGATTCAAAATAAGTCTCATTTAAAAAAAAGGAGGGCGGAGCCACCGCTCCAAAATAGGCCCCGCCCCCTGTAGGAACGCACCCCGGTGCGTCCACCGGGATTTGCGAAGCTCCCCCGCTCCGCCCCGGGCTTCGTAGGCCTGCGCCCGAGCTTCAGCGAAGGGAAGTGTATCGCCAGTCCCCCGAGCGCCAGCTTTTTGCTATGCCACAGGGCTTCAGTCCTGTGATCCGTCCCGCGCCCGAGCTTCAGCGAAGGGAGGTGCATCTAAAGCCCGTTCACGAAGTCTTTATCTCTCCGGTATACTCCTGCCATTTACCACCCTTATACTGCCAGCTCTGGCCAGTCACCGCCCCGGCATCAATACCCGGGCAGTCATTCATCAGCACATACACCTTACCCTCCGTCGGAGTCGCCGGTGCCGCACTGTCGCCCCAAAGCTCAAAGGTAGTCTGCCCCTCTGTCGAACAGTTACCCTCACCGTCAATCCAGATATGAGCGTTACCTTTCAGCCCAAGCGCGTCCCACACCACTGTGCTCTCACGCTTGGCCTCTTCACCCTCGATCTCCTCGCTGCTCTTATGCTCGGCAGAATATACATAATGCACAAGGCCATTGACATAATTGATCACAGCCGCCGAATTGCTCCAGCCCAGACGGTTCAGACACGGCTCCAGCTTGAACTCAAGATCTCCGAAAATCGTATGGATATTCGTCACCTCCCAGCCGATCTTATTCGTCTTTACCGAAATCTGCACCTCCGGATGCTTCGAAAAGTCAATCGTCTGGATGTTCTCGATAAAGTTCTTGCCCGCAAGAATCATCACCGCCTTAGGCACATCATCTCCCGTAAAGATCATCTTCGCCAGTGCGATGAACTCCTCATAGCTCCACTTCCCCGTCTTGTCAAGATGGCGACGTATCTGCCAGCGCACACCCTCAGTCGTGTAGATATACTGCACCCCGATCTTCGTATCCACCGGAAACTTCGCCGGACGCCCCGCCCACAGGGTACGGTTGCCGTCAGTCTTGAACTTCTTGATCTGCATCTGCGCTATCAGCGCCTTACTGAACGGGATATGCTTGCGCTGAGCCTCGAAATAATCGCTTACGATACTCGAAAAACCTCGCTTCTGGCAATACAGCAGATACGGCGACGGCACTATGATATTGGGTGCCACATTCTTCTGAGTCTCATAAAGCGCATTACCGAGGATAATCAGCGTAGTCCCGGCAGGAATCTCCGGCACCGTCCCCACCGCATCGGTCTCGTTAGCCTTCTTGCCGTTGACGGCCATTACAATAGGCTCCTTGTCCACATCCGTCATCCCTGTCACAAAGAGCATCAGCTCCTTGCCTGGTGTGAGTTCCTGACCTTTCTGGTCGTAGCCGTCCACACCTTTCACAAGCACCGTAGTATACGGCTGAAACAGACCGCGGTCTGTTTTCTCAAGCTTAAGCACCACATTCTCGTCCGTGCCGTCACCCACCTTGGCTGTCGTCACCGCCATGCAGCGCGGCTCATCAAGAGCATAATGCTCCACCTCCGGCGACGTCACCGCCACACGCTTGGCACGCAGCATAAGCTGCATCAGAGGAGTGTCATCACTGTTAAACTCATAGATTTCCTTATCTATGTCACTCTCTATAAACTGACCCGGACCGATACCGCCCGTCGCGTTAGCCGCAGCACCTACCGTAGCCGCCTGACCCGGAAGCTGAGTTCCCAGACCACCCGTGCCGGCGCTTGCCGTCAGTTTCTCGCCCGAAAGCTCCACCGGGCTGTTACTCATTTTATTCATTTTCCTGTAAATTAAAGGTTAATATATTCCTGATTGAAAAGCGTTGCTCCCCGGCTCCGCCCCGGGCCTCGTAGCCCCGCGCCCGGGCTTTAGCGAAGGGAGGTGCATCGCAAAGCCAGAAGCCTACTCGGCCTCCCGCGCCAGATCAAAGATAGAGCGCTTCTGCGCCTGATCGCCGCCATCGCCGTTTCGGCCTGCAAGGCTACGCACTCCGTCGCCCGCCTCGCGTCGGCGAAGCTGCATCCCGATCTTAGCATTACGCCCAGCCACTTCACCCTCAGCCTGAGCGTTCGCCACATCCGCATCATGATTCAGAGCATTCGAGATAAGCACGATTGTCTCTTCCGTCAGCTTACCCAGCACCCCATCGCGCACTATCTGGAGCCATGCCGCACAGATCTTGTCAATATCATCATCCCTCAGCCCCATCCGTTGCTGATACTGGGGGAGGGTAGTGGCAAGCGTCTCCTGCATGTTACGCTCATACTCCTCGTCAAGCTCACGACTCTTCGCCACACGCTCCAGATACTCCTTATTAGCCTCCTCAAGCTCAGCCTGCATATCCGGATCATCCAGCACATCCTTCACCTCCATGCCGAAACGACGCACCAGCCCGATTACCGGATCCACACCCTGGCGCATATCATTCAGAAAGTAAGCGCTACGCGGATCCTTCGCAAACATATCGCTAAGCGTCTGCTCACGCTCACGCATCGCACTGTTCTCACTCTCATACCGGTCATAATCCTCACCTATCTGACCGAACAGCGCCTCATCATCCTCAAATTCCTTATCCGGATAATTCTTCTTCAGGCGTGCCAGATGCGCATCACGCTTACTTGGTGCCGGCTGTTGTTCATTCATCATCTCTTCCATAGCTCATTACGGATTTATTCTGCAAAAATACTCCAACTTCAACCCCTCCAAGTTTTATCCGTTGGAGTCTTTTTATTATTTTTGCATTATTATCCCGGCATCCCGCCTCCCGGGTGTAGTCGCGCCCCAACGTAGGGACGCTCCCCGGTGCGTCCACCGGGAGCAGCGAAGCTCCCCCGCTCCGCCCAGGGCCTCGTACTCCCGCGCCCGAGCTTCAGCGAAGGGAAGAGCATCCCAAAGCCCAACGCCAAAAAAATCCTTCTTTCTGATTCCAAAATACCTAACTCAAAATTCAACCCAATGAAATCACCCGGCTCAGTCGTCCAGTTCACACGATGTCGCAACCTCGAAATCCTGCGCCTCTACCGCAAACTCATAGCGCAGTCAAAAGTAGTCTCAATGTCCGACATCATCCGCACCATAGCAGACTCCCCGTCATCACGGTTCTGGGTCTCCGAAGAAAGGGCCGCAATCGTCATCTCTGCGCTAATCAAAGGGCGCCCGCTACCCTCCATGACCCGCACCAAACGGCGCATGTACCTCGAAATCTACCGCCGTTACCGACTGCTCCGCCCAAAATGCCCGGGACTCACCACCCTCGAAATCGTCTCGGCAATAGTCAATCAGCCCGCTCCATCCTTCTATCTCACTCCGCGCACCGTCGGAGAATTCATCTACCGAATGAAAAAAAACAGAAATGGCTCAAAATCCTGAAATCGACGCAATCCTCGCCGAAAACGACCGGCGCAACGACCGCCTCCACGCACCCTTCGACCCAATCACCGGGAAAGGAAGCATCGGCACACGCACACTCCTAAGCATCCCCGATTTCATCCTCCCCCAGCAATGGGTCCCACAGTCCATGATCCACATACCCCTGATCCAGAGCATAACCCTATTCGGTTCAATACGCCAGTTCCTTGCCAAAGGCCTCGAAGTCACCCCGACACCGCAGGAAATATCAAAAGTAGCCCGACAGATCATCCGCATCCGATGCCGCCACGACTTCCCTTTCTGGTGCGCAATGTTCGTCAAGGTCAAGAAAAAGGGTGGGGGAGACGATGTTCTGTTCCGCCTATGGTTCCCACAGCGACGCCTCGTCTCAATATTCGAAGAGTGCCGCCTCGCCGGCCAACCCATACGCATCATCATGCTCAAAGCCCGCCAGTGGGGTGGATCCACCACCACACAGCTCTACATGGCCTGGCTCCAGTTCCTGCACCGAAAGGGCCTCAACTCCCTCATCATCGCCCATCAGGGCTCCGCCTCCGACGAAATCAAGGATATGTTTGACCGAATGATACAGTCATATCCCGCCGAAATGCTACATCCTCCCGGACACCGGTGGTCAGATGCCGACCCCAAAATCGTAGGCGTCGGAAAATCCGGATCCATACACCGCGTCCCCGCACGCAACTGCAAGATCAAGATCGGCACCGCCGAGCGCCCCGACTCCTGCCGTGGCGGCGACTACAACCTCGTACACCTCTCCGAAGTCGGACTATGGCGAAAGACCGACGGAAAGTCGCCCGAAGACATAGTCCGCTCCGCATGCTCCGGTATACTTTACCGCCCCTACACAATGATCGTCTATGAGTCCACGGCCAACGGCACCGGCAACTTCTTTCATTCCGAATATCAGGCGGCCGCATATCCTGCCCCGGATGCAAAGGTGCGTTCTCAGTTCCGCCCGCTGTTTATCCCATGGTTTGAAATCGAACAGTATTCCCTCCCTTTCGAATCGCCCGATAAGCTCATCCATTTCGCACGCTCACTGTACGCCGGCCGACACGCCCCCTCCGCGCTCTCCTCACGCGAAGAGTCCGGACGCTATCTGTGGTGGCTCTGGGAAAAGGGAGCCACTCTCGAAGCCATCAACTGGTACGTCCACGAACGCGCCGGAAAAAACTCCCACGCCGTCATGGCCTCCGAGTACCCCTCCGACGATGTTGAGGCTTTCGTCCATTCCGGCACCATGGTTTTCGACCGGTACACCGTCCGCGAGTACCGCCCTGCATGCACCCCGCCACGTTTCATCGGCGAACTCTCTGCCGATGCCCCCGAAGGGAAAGGCGCTCTTAAGGGAATCCGATTCCGTCCCGACTCACAGGGACTCTTCCATATCTGGGCAAAACCGGAGATCGACCCGGAAATGCGCGTCACCGACCGATACCTCGTCGTCGTCGACATCGGAGGCCGGTCCGACAAGGCCGACTGGTCCGTTATCGTAGTCTTTGACCGCATGGATATGGCCGAAGGCCTCCCTCAGTCCGTTGTCGCACAATGGCGCGGACACTGCGACATCGACCGCCTCGCATGGCGCGCCGCACGCATCGCCGCATACTACGACAATGCCCTCCTCGTCATCGAATCCAACACCCTCGAAACCCACGACCGCGAACGCCAGATCGAAGGAGGCGACCAGTCGCAATACATCCTCAATCAGATCTCCGACGTTTACCCAAACCTCTACGCGCGCCGGCAGTCCGAAGACGAAATCCGGCAGGGAATACCTCGCAAATACGGATTCCACACAAACACCGCCACAAAACCCATGGTAATCACCACCCTCATCAAAGCCGTCCGCGACCACCTCTTCATCGAGCGCGACACCCTCCTGCTCGACGAACTCCTCACCTACGAACGCAAGCCCAACGGCGCATACGGCGCAATCCCCGGCCGCCACGACGACCTCCTGATGACCCGTGCCATCGGCCTGCACATCTCCCTCTACGAGATGCCCGTCCCAAGATGCATCCCCGTCACCACACGCCCCGCCCGCCGTTCCCGCGGTCCCGTATCCGAAGCCTCCTTCTGATCCCAGCGCCCGGCTGCGAGGCCCCCTCACCCCTTTTTGCCCCGCCACACGGCTTTAGCCCTGTGCAAGCGCTTCAGCGCCCCCCGCCTCCAAGCATCTGCCGAGCCTTCTCCACAGCAGCCATATCCGCTCCCGCGCCGGCAGCCTCCCTTACCTCCGCAGGCAGCCCCGACGGAGTTCCCCCGCGCTCCATCTCCTCCTGCTGACTCTTCACACTCTGAAGCAGATTGTCAGCAAACGGGAAGTCACCATGCTCCAGAAGCTGCTCCAGAGTAATCTGACCGCTCTTCCATATCTCCATAAGAAAATCATTCGCCATCGCGCGGTACGCCGGAGTCGCAGTACTCTCGATTATCGACAGGTCAAACTCCACATCACGTATCTTACGCGGATCATACTCCACAAGATGCGAATTCTTCCCCGCAATGTTAAACACCCGCGGAGTGTCATAATACTGCTGGATATTCTTCACATCCTTATACGCACCCTCCCTGACAAAGTCCGAAAACGTATTCATCAGGTCAAGCAGCGACGTTGTCGCATTCTGCGTCTGCTGGCTGTAAAGCGACGCCGACATCCCCGAATATCCCGGCTTGCCCTGAAGAGCACCGTTCACACCCGATATGTCCTCAAAGAATTTCAGCTGAAGATTCAGCAATTCGCTGATCCCAATCTGCGTGCAATTGTTCGCCACCTGCTGCGGAAGCTGACCACGGTTGTTACCCTTTATCATGATCACCCCGTTGAACCGCGCCCATTCATCGGCCACATCATCCATTGTCATGTCATCCGGCAGACAATCCTCCGGAAAAAGAAGCACACCCTTCGCACTCGCACGCATTATCCAGTCATACATCGTGATAAGACGGTTCACGTACCTCTGCTGATCTATCACATCCGCCACAAACGAATGTATCTCACCGTCTATGAACGGATACGCCACAAACACATACGGATGGCTCTTATGCTCATACGGAGTCTCACCCTCGTCAAGCACCTCCCCCGTAGGCGTAAGGAAGTAATAATGCCAGTAACTGTCCACAAACCACTCCGCCCGTATCAGCGGCACATCCTCCGCATCCATCCCCACCGACAGGGCATCCCGAAGCCGCCCCGCATTCTCACGCTCCACCATCTCGGCATAATCCTCCGTCTCGATCTTGTACACATCCCCGTTGTTCACGTCATGGCATCTCCACCTCGGCTTACTCTCCTTGCGCCACACCTCTATCACACGGCAGCGAGTCGGATCCGACGGCACCAGAAAATCAAACCTGCCGTTCAGAGGGAATCCGAACTCCTCCGTCAGACTCCCCAACAGCCGGCTGTCACGGGCCAGACGGTACGTATCCGCAAGCCATCTGTAATCAGCCGGACTCTTGGCAAAACTCATGCACAGATCCTCATACGAAATGTCATGCACCTCACCGACCATGCTTACGTCCCACCCTCGGAAATCACGCATGTTCGAATCGATAAAGAAGTTGTTGGGCTGCACATAGTCAGTCCAGCAGTCCAGCTTGTCATTACGCCAACCGTACCATTTACGGTGCACCGCCATGCCGCTAATCAGAAACTCCTCCATACTCCGCGCATTCACCTTGCCCATCCGGTTCAGCTGCATGTTGCACTGAAGCACCGTACTCATCGTCTCGCCGTACTTCTGCTCATCCCGGTCCCGAGCCATGCACGTCGGCTCCGACTGCTGACTCTGATACACCCCCAGCACCGCACGCACCATACGCCGGATAAGGTTATTCTTCAGCGGCACATTCCCCTGACGCCGTATCAGATCCGACTCCTTGACCATACGCCCGTCCACACACACCTCGTCATCCCACTGACGCCCGTACGTATACCGCTTGTTCCGCTCCCTGTCGCGCCTGAACCGGTCCATCCCCATCCAGCACCCCTGCGCCTCCGCCAGAACATCCCAGCGCCGCGCACCCGAGCCAACCCTCGCTCCGCCCGGCGCCCCGTAGTCCCGCGCCCGGGATTCAGCGGAGGGAGCCCCCCCGCTGGCACCCTCAGCTACCGCGAAATCACCCATAACCCTACTCACTCTATGCAATTTTCTTACGCTCATATCTTATCAGTCTTTATTTTTCATTTCCAAAAGGTACGTATCCCGAGCCCCCTCCATCAGCTTCAGCACCGTGTCAGGATCCTCTCCCGCCATATACATCCGCATCAGCTCCTCGATATCCCGCTTATACACACCCGTCCGCACCATCAGCTCCTCGTCATGCTTCTTGCGAAGGGCATCCATACGCCTGCGGTAACCCTCCTCATCTCCACGCTCCCAGCATTCCTCGGCTCGTTTCAGACCCTTGCGGTACTCCTCATACTCCCGCAGCGCATCCTGCGTCTCACTGTTCTTCGCATGCCCCGAAAGCCGCTCCTTCACAAGCCGCTTCCCACGTTTGCGGTGACGCTCCATCGCGTCATCACGCGCATCATCCGAATACATCCACCCTGTAAACGCCGTATTCCGGCGAAGCCTGTATTTCGCATAGCGCTCCACAAGCTCATCCACCGTCATACGCTTGGCCTCATCCGCAGTAGCCCCGACCTCATCGAAGTAAAGGGCCTCCGTCTGACTCTGAGGAGTGCTCAGCACGCGGCTGATCAGCAACGCAGCCTCATGCTGAGCCGCTTTGTCACCCTCAAATGCATCGGTGATGGCCACCACCGCATCCGTCAGTGTCTGAGGATTGAAGCCCGCTCCCATCTGCACCATCAGCTCCACAAGTCCCGTCATAGCCTCCACCTCATCAGTGCCGAAACTCTCCCATAGCTCCTCGAGATCGGTAGTGGCCGGCATCTCCTTTACAAGCGAACGCACCTCCGAATCTGAATTGAACAGCTGATTCAATCCCCCGCTTATGGCATCGCCGGCTGTCAGACCCTCAAGGCCGCCGAACATCGCGTGGATCGCAGCATCCTTCAGATTCTTCCGCTTCCGCTCATCGTCATCACCCAGCAGGGCATACACCCCGTAAGCACCCATATTCCATACAAACTGGATCACATAACCGAACACCGCTACACGGGCCATGTCCCTACGCATCCCGCGTCGGTATTCCTCACGTGCGTTTCTCGCCGCACGCGCATCATCAATGCCGTCACGCACCATCTGTTTGGTCATGAACTCTATCGATTTCGCCTTATACCCCGGCGTGGCGTAATGCTTCAGATTGCGTAACGCATCGTGAAGCTGACGCGTATATGCCATCGATGAATTTCGGAACACCGTCAGCATCGTGCTCACCCACGAATGATCAGCCTGCATCGTCGACATAAAGGCCCCCTCGCTCGACTGCTGAGTCTGGTTAAACAGTATCTCCGCATCCTGCCGCGCACGCTCCCGCGCCTCCGCTTCCGTGTATCCGTAGCGCCTGTATTTCCGGTACTTGCTCATATACATCGCCCGTGAGCCTATCGCCACTGTCAGGGCATCCACAAACGCATTCGGCGACATCCCGATCCGGCTCGCCGTTTCCACCACACGGTTGCGCCACATCTTCCAGTCAAGCTCCGTCTTCATCAGGTGCGGATTGCCCGACATGCGGCTCTTCCACCGTTTCTCAAACAGCGGCATGTTCTCCATCGCCCACTTCCATGCCCCTGCCGGATTCACAATCCCTCCGGCCAGATCCCTCACGCTGCATTCCGACAGGAACGCCGGCATAGACAGCAGCTGCTTTAACGCCGTGTGCAGACGTAGGCTCACCTTCGCGGCTGTCACTCCTTTGGCGAAGTTCACAGCTGACTTGTCAAGATCCGATACTGTCGGTCGGTACGACCCGGCAGCCAACTTGCTGACATCCACAAATCGGTTCCATAACTTCCTGCCCGCGCCATACACGGTCGTCATGTTCATCAGTTTGTTGCGGAACCGCTTGTACGACAGCAGCGTGTTCAGATCCCGGTTGAACTCCGCATACGCATTCCATTTCTCCATCTGCTGCAAGTGGGCCACCAATACCTCCAGCGCATTCGCCCCCATTATGTCGAGTGCAAGGTTATTGCGGCGGCGCTTCTTAAGCGAGCCAGTTATCGTGGCAGGTATGGCTGCGCCCTGCGTCCCGGCTGACACATCCACATCTTCAACCCTCGAATTCGAAAGGATTTTCAGCGGAAAGTAATGCTCTATGGCATCCATAACTGTGCCAAACATCCGCTTGTGAGTCTCGTTATACTCGTTCCGCTTCGATACCATAAACTCATCCTGTATCCAGTCCGCCAGTTCGATAAGGCGCGGGTCAAGATGCTGTTTTATTGCCTCTACCGTATCCTCGGTTATACCCATCTTGCGCAGCTTCATCCGTCCGTCGGCCATCTTGTCGGCCATATAGATGTACAGCAGGTTCCCCTGTCGGAGCTTGTGAGGCTTCATCTTTCCTCCGTTCATGAACTCTACCTCCATCTCCGGCAATACGCGATCCAGTTTGAACAGATCGGTGAATTCCCGTATCTTCCCCGCCATCTTCAGCTTCCCGTATTGAGGATTGCTGAATATCAGCCTTACCTGGTTGTCAAGAGTCTCCATACTTTTCTGGAATCCGGTGAACTCCTTTCCCGAAGCCTCATCCCATCCGCGCATGAAGCGGTTGTAGAGATAACCTTCGCCACGCACATTCTTGTAGCCGATCATCCTCAGCATCTGGTCAAACGTACCCAACGGTCCCAGCAGCCAGCGAATAAGGTCATTGTTCATCAGCTTCTGCATACGCCCTTCCTGCACATGCTCGTCAGCCGGGAGTCCCTCAAGGTCGGAATTAGCATTGTGCTGTATCTCGCGCACACGCTCCCGCTGTTCCTCGCGCCATTCCTTCACACGCTCCATGCTCTCCGACAGCTCACTTGCCACAGCCTCCGTCAGACTGTTGTAGGATTCCACCCGCTCCATCCGGTTCTCCCGGATCGCTTCCCGCGTAGCCTCCACAGCCTGCCGGTATGCATCATCACTCAGGCGCCCGGCCACATGGTCGGCCTTAAGGGCATTAAGGCTTTCACGTAGCGACTTCTCTTCCTCTTTGCTCCCCTTGATTGCGTCCGCATGCCAATACGCTATCTGCAATGCCTGATACTCGATGCCGGCCTCTTCGGCTATCGATGCGTCATCGCTCCCCATCCGGCTCAATGCGTCCTGCATCTTATAGGCAATGCAATCTTCCAGAAGTTCGCCATTGGCATCATATGCCTCCGCCACACTCTTCATCTCCCGCTTCACCACCTTGGCATAAATCTCCCCGGCAGCATCAAGCTGACCGGCCACCTTCACGCCCCGTCCGTCCACACGGCTCCCGCGTGTGGACACCACGCGCCCGAACGTGTTCTGGCCGTGCCGAAGCTGATTGTCTATCATCATGTCCAGCACCTTGTCCATTTGACCGCTCACATCTTCCTTACCCACCGCATTGTCCACGGCGTCAAGTATACGCTTAATCTCAGGTCGGCTCATATCATCCAGCAGACCCGAATCCAGAAGCACCCGCGCAAGGTCGCTCACACTCTTCACCGTCGTGATGTCATATTCCCTCTGCCGTGCCATCGCCTGACGCAGCTTGTTCAGATTCCCTCCGATGGCCTTCATCGCCTCACGCTTTGCCTCAAAGCTATCCTTATTGGCCGCCATCGCATCCACCTTCATCTTCGTCACCGTCTCCTGAAGACTCATGTCCGGATCACGGAAACGTGTCTGAGCGTCTGCATCGTAGCCGCTCTTCCTGCGTCTCACCGCGTCCTCTGCCTCCGCGAATACTCCGCGCTCCCTCGCATTCTTCCAAGACTTGAAGAGAATATAGGAGAGGTCTTTGTCATTGAGCCGTATGCTCTTCGCTATCTTCAGCCCTTTGAGGAATTTGTCAAGGAATCCCTGCACCTTCGCTTTTATCTTCCCCCATAGCGTCAGTTCGTCTCGGCTCATCTTCTCAAAACCCTCATCGCCTATCCGTCCTCCGAGGTCTGACATATATTCCTCGGTGGCTTCCCGGCGGTACTCTTCGCGCTTCTTCTCCGCTTCAACTCGTGCCTCGGCCATATCGGAATAGTAAGTGGAGTTGTAATCCTCTCCGGCTCGCTCGTGAGCCTTTCTCTTCCGCTCGCGCAGGCGGTCGGCTTCTTCACTCACCATACGGTCCGTCTCTTTGTCTATCTTCGCACGGATAGGATTGGAGGCGTGATCATAGACCTCGCCAAGGAATTCATCGAAACGCTCCTCTCCGATAAAGGCACGGAGTCCCTTATGCCCGACAACCTCATGCACAACCGTGTTCTCCACGTCTGCCACATTCACATTGTTAGGCAATACGACAACGACCTCGCCTGTCTTACTGCTCCACCATCCTTTTGCCCTGCGCTCCCTCCGGGTGTATCTCGGTTTGCCGTCCTCCGACACTGCTTGAAGTTCCATCTCATTGATGATGATTCTTACAGGTGTATTCAGTTTGTCTGCCAGTTCCTCCACCCGGTCGGCCATGACGAGCCTTTCCGCTTCCGCTTCGCTCTTCGGATTTGGTGCAAGCGCGCGCTCGGTCACTGGCGTTTCGTGCCATGCCTCCTGCATCTCGGCATTCATGCGCTCTATGTCCTCGTTGGTGATGTATGTCGCGTTCTCGCTCTTATATGCCTTCTGAAGTTCGGCCTCGCTCAGTTCCCCTCGCTTCCCCTTGTCTTCGAATCGGTAGCCGAGTTTCTCCAGTTCCTTCCTCACCTGCGGTTGGAATCGGTCATAGTCCGTCACCTTCGCCCCCCTGTAGGCCGAAGGATTCTCTCGCCAGTAGCGGTCTATGTCGGCCGCCACTTCCGCGAAAGGCACTATCCTCACTATCTTGCTCCATCGCGAGAGGTACAGGCTGCGTCCGTTGTTCCACTTATGTTCCCCAGTGGGCAGGGCCGCATACGGGGCCTTGTAGCCTCCCTCTATCTCCGATTTGGGCATGACGGCTTCTACCACTACGAGGTTTGGTCGCTTCCAGGCCGCCTTGAACTGGTCGTTGAGCATTACCTTGATTGCGTGGTCGTATGGGTTGTAGTCTGCCCACATGTCCTTGCTCCCGGCTCGCGTAAGGTTGAATTGCAGCTTCACTCCCTCTTTCTTGGTCTTGAAGAAGCGCATCTCTTTCGAGATCTGATAGAATTCCTCCTGCTTCCCTTTGTCGTTGATGACGTAGCCGTCCCTTTTCAGAGCCGCAAGTTTCTCCTCCTGCTCCGGCGTAAGGATTATCTGACGCTCCTCCGGACCGTTCCATCTCCCCGGCGACAGTCTCCGTATCTCCCCGGTCTCTACGTTGTAGGCGGCCATAGGACTCGCCATGCTCCCGTCCGGCAATATCTGCACGTTGCGGTAGACGTGTACAAGTTCATCGTCTCCGAGGCTCTCGAGCCAGTCGAGTTCCGCGCCTTCCTCCACAAGCCTGTACTTGTTGCCATCCTTTGCATCCGGCTTCTTTCCGAGTTTGTTATACTCTGCGTTCAGTTCCTTGAATTTGGCTACTGCCTCGTCAAGTTCCGCCTGCTTAGGAAATACACCGTCTCCGATATTCATTCCTGCGAGTTGTCGCTTGGTCTCGTCAAGGTCGCGCTTGAATACCTCTCCATTGTCAATGATTCGTTTCAGCAGGTTACGGAATGCCGTGCCTGCCGCTGTCGCATCGTCTGAAAGGCGCACGGTGTATTTGATGTCGCGCTCTCCGTCTCCTATCTGAAGCACACGGTAGGAAGAGAAGAGTCCTCCTGCGCCTTCCTCATTGACGGTTACGATTTTCGCACGTTGGCCGAACCCTTGCAGGGTTACGTCTTTACCTTCTTCAAGCATTTTCAGCAGGTATTCTCCTCCCTCTTTCGGTTTGTCGAATGTCCTGCCTCCATAGCGGCTGTAGCCCTCCATGACGCTGAATTTGGTGGGATAGACTCCCTTGTCGTCCGGCTTGAACCCCTCGCGTGCCAGATCAGCGCGGTCTCGCTCGTTAAGCCTTACGAGACGTGCCAGTCTTTCTTCACGCGCCTGCAGTTCGGTGTATTTCGCTTTCTTGCGCTGATAGTCCCGCTCGAAGCCGTTGCGAAGTGCGCGGAGTTTCCTTACGACCTTTTCCTGCTTTGCTCGCTCAAATATTACCGGGTTGCCCGAAAGGATCGCTACCATTTCTGCCGGGTCGATGTTGCCGTCCTCGTCGGCTGAACCTTCATCAAAACTACGCCCTCCGTTGACGGTCCCCATCTTGAACTGCGTGAACATCTTACCCTTTGCATCAAGCAACTGGTATTTGTAGAGGTCAAGGCTCCCCTCCGTGGCGTAGTAATGCACTCTCACCTTGTTGCCCATGAAGTCTCGTGCTACAAGGTTGCCCTGCCTCGCGCCGCGTCCTATGCACTGCTCCAGCGCCGAGGGTGTCCAAGGCACGGTCAGCATGTGCATATCGGTGATACGGTCCTGCACGTTCACACCTGTTCCCATGTTCTTTGTCCCTCCGATAAGGATACGCACCTTTCCGTCCCTCACCCTTTGGAAGAGGTCTTTGCGCTTCTCCTCGGTGTTGGCTTCCTGTATGTAAGCGATTTCTGAGCGTGGTATGCCGTAGTCGTTCACGAAGCGGTTGACCATATCGGTATATGCGTCATACTTCTTGCTCTTGTCGGGTACACCCATCTCGCAGAAGATGAGTTGCACTCCGCGTTGCTCCCCCTGCTCGTCATAGAATTTCTTGACGTTCTCGCACACTGCGTGTACCTTCCCTCCATCATCCTCCATATCCGGGAAGATAAGCCGCGGACTGACCGCAGCTTTAGCAGAAAGTGTAGAGGCATGGAGTCCCCATGGTGCGCGGTTCGGGTCTTTCGGATGGATTCCGAAGAAACTTCCGTCCTTGCTTTCAAGCATCTTCACGATTTCTGCATTGATCTCCTGCATTGAGTCGCTTGCAGGAACAATAACCGTTCTTCCGTCAACAGCAGGTTTCGGAAGTTTAAGGTTAGTGTCGTTGCGAACGTCAGCAATTTCAGCGTATAGTTGCGAGAGTTCCGGAACGTTATCAAAGCTGCGGAAGCGGTCTTTCATAGCAAATGAGCCTGTCACGCCTGCCTCCAGTTCTGCTGAGTGAACTGCGAATGTACTTGCCCATGCATCAAAGGTCGGCATTCCCAACTCCTCAAGTTTCCTCGGTCGCAGGTAGTTCAGAAGGTTGTATATCTCCACAAGGGAGTTGGTGATGGTGGTGCCGGATAGGAACACCGTTCCCTTGTCTCCTTGGTGCATGCGCTGAAGGTGCCGGATGCCTGTGAGTAGTGCCACTGCCCGGCTGCTCCCCTGCGCGTCTCCAAGTCCCGCTACCTTTTGGTAACTCGTTACGTAGGGGAGTGACTTGAACTGATGGCTCTCGTCCACGAACATGTAGTCCACTCCGAGGTTCTCGAAGCAGAACTCCCTGTCCACATTCCGGTCAAGTCGTTTCTCCAGTGTGGCCGTAAGGTTGTTCCTGCGCTTTTCCAATGCCTTGATCTGCTTCTTGGTCATTTGGCTCGTGTCGTTCGTGCCGTAGAGATACTCGATCATGTTGTTGAGCTGCCACAGTTGCTCGTCTATCACGGCTCTTTCCGCCTCCTCCGTATGCGGAAGCATGCAGTATTGCTCATGGCTCAGTATGATGCAGTCATAGTCGTTCAGCGAAATGTTGGCGATGAATTTCTTGCGGTTCTCTTTCTTGAAGTCGCTGTCGTTCGGGGCGAGGACTCTTGCAGAGGGGAAGGCCTCCTTGAATTCTCGTGCTATCTGCGACACGGTTGACTTCAACGCGACTATCATAGGCTTCTTGGCGATTCCCATTCTTCGCATCTCCATGATGGCAGATTGCATGACGAGTGTCTTGCCTGCTCCCACGATGTGGTCGACTATGCCTCCACGGTTGTTGATGAGCATCCATACCGCATCTTTCTGATGAGGTCGCAGTTCTTTCCCCATCAAGCCGGGCACTACAAGGTGTGAGCCGTCAAAGTGGCGTATGACGGTCCGGTTGAAGCGGTCGTTGTATGTCTGCTCCAGCGTTTCCACACGTTCCGGGTCGCTCGGAAGCCATGACTCAAAGCGTTCCCGGAGGTCGGCTATCTTCTGATTCGCCAGTTCAGTCTGCTCTTCGTCTATGTGTTCGTTCCCCTCCTTGTCCTTATACTTGATGAGCAGGGTCTTGTCCTCCAAAGCGGCCTGCAATATCTCTTTGGCTGTCTTTCTCGGTGTCTCCCAGTCTTGGGCCGCTCCTCCCAGTTCCTTCTTCTCGATATTGATCTCAAACGAGTCGGTTTCGGGGATATAGCGTACTCCGCTCTTTTGGTCGTTGATATATGTTTTCTTTTCAGGATCCCATCTGCGGTTGCGGTTGCTCCTCACGGCTTGGATGCCGAAGAGGTCGTTGACGAAATCATTGAGTATGCTCTCGGGTATCCAGCGCGCCCCGAGGTGGATGGCTATGTCGTCAAACGGTATGCGCTCCGGCTGTACCTCCTCCAGTGCCTTGACGTTACGCTCGAACGCTTTGTCTTTCTCCGCGGCCGCGCGCGCCTCCGCAAGTTTGCTGACTACGTCTCCGCTCAGATACTCATCGCGTGTAGCGTAGTCATCCTCGCTGTTCGGTTTGAGGAATACGAAGTCTCCGCATTGCTCCGCCCAGTCCTCGCCAAGTGCCTTGGCGAGATAGTCGGGACGCAGATAGCCGTACTCCGCCAGCGACAGTGCGACTGCCTCCTGCGGTGTCTTCTTTCCGTCAAGTTTCAGCGCCGGCTTGATGGAGTTCTTTGTGAAGATGTCGCTCAGTCCCTCAAACTTGCCGTTCTTCCATCTCTCCAGGGCCTGTAGCGTATAGCCGTCTATATCGTCAAGTATAAAGGAATTCTCCTTATCCTGCAGTCTTCCGTACTTCCCGACAAAATTGTCGTATGCCTTTTGAAGTTCTGTGCGGAGTGCAGTAAGGTTCCGTTCCTTCGCTCCCTCGATCTGCCCGGCTATCAGTTGCTTCATCGCGGTGCGAACGCCGATCATCGCCTCCGTCCGCTCCAGTTCTTTCTTACCGGGAGCGGCTTTAGCCGCCTCAAACATTCGTGTCACTTCCCCATACTCGTTCTTCTTCGCGGTCAGCACGCCTACCTTGCCGTCTTGTATGACGAGGTTGCCGTTGCTTACCCAGTCTCCCTCTCCTTTATAGGCTTCGCGCACTGCATGCTGTGCCTCCCGGATGGTGCGTGTCGGATTGAAGATACTGCCACGGCGGCTTCCGACAATACGCTTGATGGCTTTCTCTATCTCTGACGCTATCTCCTCAACCGATAGTTTGCTCGTCAGTCCGAAAGCGTCTCGCTTCCCATACTGGTTGCCTGCCTGAACCTCTCCGATAAGGTTGCGAGGATTCTTCTCGAAGTAGCCGTTCAACCGCACTTTCTCCTCCTTGCCGTCAAGTTTGTTGGGTGCGGTTTTCTCAAAGTGTGAGAGGAATGCCTGCTCCAGTTCCTTGTAGGCTGCATCCTCGCGTGTCCGGGCGCGGTCTTGATCGTCTCTCCATTTGCGGATGAAGAGAATGTCGGTCACTACCCCTGTTCCTTGGAATGTATTGTCGGGCAGGCGTATCGCGCCCAGTATCTCGCCTTGGTCTGCGATGTGCGCCCGGATGTTCTGATTGCTCGGAGTGTCCATGACCGCGCTTGTTGTCAGCATCGCCACGAGACCGCCCGGACGCGCCGCCTCAAGCATCTTCACTGCATAGTAGTTGTGTATGCGGTTCTGGGCCGAACGCTTCAGCGGTGTCGCGTCATTCTTCCACGATGGATCGTTGACAACGATGTCACCGAAAGGAACATTACTTGTTACCACATCAAACGAGCCGGGAGCGATACCCGATTTCTCAAAGCCTCCGATTATCACGTTGGCATCGGGGTAGAGCATACGGCTTAACTGACCGCTCAGCCAGTCAAGTTCAACTCCGGTGATGGCTGTGCGCTCCTGTATGCTCTTCGGCAGTGTGCCCTCATACATGCCGTTGCCCATGGAGGGGTCAAGAAATGCCCCTCCCTTGTACCCTGCAAGACTGAGGAACGTGTTCATCGCCCTCGCTATCGGGGTGGGAGTGTAGTATGACGACAGTGACGCTCGTTTTATAGCGTCAAATAGTTTTTTATCACCCTGCGGATCAAGTTTCTGAATCGCTTTGGCGAGTCGGTTTATCGGCGCACTCGGATATGTGATGCGCAGGATATGGTCGATGTCGTAGTATTTCCCTAAGTCAACCTGTCCCCATCCGCGGGAGCGCGACATGATGGCTCTCTGCTCTTCGGTCGCAGGCTTACCGCCAAACAGCACCTCTGCAAGAGTCTCGATTGCTTTTACGTTCGCCTCCAGTCGTTGTGAGGGCGTATAGGTGTCTGCCTCGTTCCCTTCCTGTTCGTCATAGCGGAAGTTCCGGGTGTATCTTGCCTCAGGCTTTTTCGGTTTCTTTACGGCAGTAGTTCCACTTCCGCGGCCAGACCCGGTGGCAGGTTCTCCCTTAGAAAGTCCTTCTGCTCCTCGCTCAGCACCACGCCCTGATCCAGCGCCTGCTCCAGAAGCTCCTCCACGCTCCACTCCGGTGCCATTGCCTCCTCGATCAGTTCCGCCCTCATCACGTCCCCGATTTCCGAGGCGTGGTTGTAGTCCCCCGTCCGCATCAGTTCCATGTGTCGCTCCGTCAGTTCCTCGCTCCACTCCTGCACCTTTCCCATCAGCACCCCTTCCCTTATCAGTCGGTCCAGTTCCTGAGGCCGGTAATCCTCCATCAGCTCCAGTCTCATCAGTGCCCACGGTGTGTGGGAGTTTTCCTCCAGCCACTCCTTGGCTTGGATTATTGCCATCTCGTTGTCCATTCGTTCCAGTTGTTTCAGGTTTATTTTCAGTTTCAGTCTCCGACAGGCCGGCAAACAAATCACCGACCTTATCTTCTGCCTTCAAAGTTACATCTTTTTTGCGAGATTTTCGCTTCTTCTCCTGCGCGGTTCTTGCCACACGCTGTGCCTCACCGAAGATTCCGTCCGCAGGCTTCACCCGGCTCCAGTCTCCCTTCTCGCTCATTATCCCTTTGACCGATTCAAAGATAGGACTGCCGTCCGCGTCAAAATCCTCAATCTTGACTTTCTCCCACTTGCCGTTGCCGTAACGGTCCCACATCACCTCGTCACCGACCTTATAGCCGTTGACAATCTTCTCTTTGGGTGCTTCGGCAGGTGCTTCCTCCTTGGCCTTGCGGCTCTCGATGTACTTGGAAAGACCTCGCGCAATCTTATCCATGCCGAAACTCTTGCCCAACTTACTGCCTGACTTGGACAGAATTTCAGCAAGCATTTGTTCAAGTTCGGCAATAGTCTTTCCATGCCAGTGCGCCGGAACCTCAAATTTCTCCTCCTTGGGCAGATATTTACCCATCTGCTCTTTTATCGTCTCCAGCAGTTCACCGTATTTCGGTGCACTCAGCCAGACCTTGCTGTCCGCCCCGATTATGTACGACTGCGCATCACCTCGCTTTAATGTTGATGTGAGTTCCACAAGGCGCAGACTCCCGCTGTCCGTCCGGTCGAACCGGATGTCAATCCGCAATGGCTCGTATCCTTTCCGCACAGGCAGATTGATTCTGACATAACCTCCGTTATCGCCGAAGTCTGCGCTCGCCACAGTCACTCCCTTTGGCAGGTCGGTCAGATCAAGTCCTAACTCATCAACGAGCCGGGCGGCCAAGTCTGCTCCTGCCTCGGCTGCCTTTCGCTCCGCTATTGCCACAGGGTCTTTCCCTTTTCGCTCAAAGTACCCTAAGATGGCAAGTTGATGGTTGATTTTGTCAAGCGCCCTGTCTACTTTCTCTGAGGCTTCTGCGACTGCCCGCTCATCTTTCGCGCTGTCTGCGATAGCTTCTGCTTCGCCTGCAACAGCCTCTGCTTCGCCTGCAAGAGCTGCTGTATCTGCTTCTCTTTGTTTGTCATTTTCCTTGCGTTGTTTGTTTCGGGTTTCCTTCAGTTCTTTCTCTGCCTGTTCAGCCGCTGTCTGCGCCTTGCGCTCCTCAACTCGCATTTCTGCGTCCTTGATAGCGTCGTAGGTCGGCTTGTCGAAGTTCTGCACGTCAAACTTCGCTACCTCTTCCGATGGCGTAAACTCATACTTGTCATAGCCGGGAGTCCATCGTGCGCCCTCGTAGAACGATTTGAGCCACGGACGTATCTGATCGCCCAACATCGCCACCATCTTCGTGGCGAGGTCGGGAAACTTGGTTACTCCGCGCTCTATCATGCCCATAGCCATGCGTATGCCTGCCGACTGGATTTTCTGACGCTCCTGCGGTGTCAGTTCTCCGGGGTCGCGGAATCTGATGCTTCTGTCTCCCTCGTCCTCTCCGATACCCAGTAGGTCGCGCAGCTCGTCCGCCAGACTGTTCATCTCATCGTCCGAAATCTCATACTGTGTCTCCGGCTCTTTCCTGACAGGCTCTGCATGATCGCTCAGTTTGGTCTCTCCCTTTTCGGAAAGGTCGGTCATTACATCTTCAACACTGACGCGGTTGACAGGTGCTTTCTTCGGCCTGGCAGGTTTCTTTCCCTTTGGTTTGTCAGCAGGCGCAACTGCATCGCGGAGTTCATCGGCTGTCAGCGGCTGTGCATCGGCCACGGCTTCCTCGTTGCCGATTATCTCTCCTGCCTTGCGAGCATCCTCCTCGGTGCGGAACAGCCATGAGCCGTCAGCGGCTTCGCGGTCTGCCCAGCCTCGCTTGGTGGCAAACCGTCCTTTCTTCTCGCCCATGGTCTCATTGGCAAATGCCTTTACAGCACGTTCCTGCTCGGCTGTCAGCGGACGGTTGAATGTCACACGGTGCATAGGGGTCTCCTTGCCCGGCTTACCGCCACGCGATTTGCCAACATATACAGCAGGTGTAATCGTGTACGGTTCAGAACTTTCTGCGATTTCCGCTTGTTTATCTGCTGACAAAGTGTTAACTTTGCCGACAGAAATGACCGCACTTTGGTTTGAAGCGATGCCGTCAGCCTTGTTGCCTTGTAAGGGCTGTTCGGAAGAAACATTTGCAGGAGCAACGCCTGTAGTAGAAGAATTTCCCTCGCCCTTCTCCCAAAGCGTGGTCAATTCTTTTAAGTTGGGTATTCTGTCATATCCGACAGTCTTAATACCAAGCCATTCTCCTTTGTCAAATTCAAGGACAAAAGTCACAGCACGACGTGCAGAAATACTGCGCGCACCCTCAACCGAGAAGATGAATGTATTATCCCTGCCTTTACGGACGTGGTCAAAGTTATTCATCACGTCAAGAATTGCGTCTACTGCATCTTCGGGAGATTTGAGTTTCAGTTCTTTCTTATGACGTTCATAAACATGGTTTACCATTGAGGGGGTGAGACGGAATGGTGCTTTGGCAATGCCCATTTTGTCAAATACGTCCTGCTCAATTTCCACTAAGTCTATACTGCCATTAGTCCCTATTAAGAATGGCTCGCCGTTGTCTGCACGCTCATTACTCCACTGGAGAGTGGTCGGCATATTGACTTCTTCATCAACAGGCTTTACACTTGCATATTCGGCAAATGGTTTGGTCTTGCGCTTTGACGAATTAATCCACCTCTCGAAGTCCTCAAGATTAACCTCCGTGCATTCAAGTCTGCGTCCTTTCTCCCATCCCTCCTCATAGTTGGAGAGATAAGCCCCAAACGCCTCCTCCCGGTCATTGAAGCCGAGCATCACCTTATGCTCGTCGAAACTACCGTCAGGGTTGTATTGATCCACGACAAACACCTTCCTGCCGTTCCATCCGTCAATGTCGGAAGACAGGAAGACATCAATGTTATCTCCGTCTGTTCCCTTGGCATCGGCAATGAAACCATAATCATTCCGCATCTCTGTCTCCCAGACTTTTTCTTCCTCATCAACCCCGCTGCGGACGCTGCCACGCTCATTCTCGATGTAGATGGTAAATCCACCAACCTTTCTCGGGGTAAGCTTCTCTATCAGCCCCTGGGCAAGACTCGTAGCCCTGGCATACGCCTCATCCGCTGAGTATCCCGCGGCAAGGTACACCTCCTCATGCCTCCAGATATCCTCTCTGAGCATGCGTATGGCAGCTCTCTTGCGCATTCCATTGACAACGTAAGCCTCAAGCTGGGATTTTACATGAGCCTCGTATTCCACCACTTCAGCCTCCGTAAGCCTGTTTCCCCGGTGCTCGCCCGTCACTTTTATCCCGAGTTTCCCCGCCATATCCGCCGGTAGGTCGTTCACGGCCACTTCACGTCCGTCCGACAATTGCGCCCTCACAGCCCCGTCGGCATCAACAATCACACCCGTAACATTAAAGCTACCTTCCGCCACATCGAACGCCCTGTTCTCCGACCCAATAAATGATAGCGGCAAACCGAAGCTATTTCTTACAGCACCCGTTGTTCCATTGTCAAAACGTGTCTCCAACGACACCTTACGCACCCCGTCACGCGTCTCATCCTTCGCCACCATAACATCATATTTCCTGCCATTTTTAGTCTTACCACTCAGTATCACTTTCCCTGTGCCCGATTTGGCGGAATCTGAAATGTTATCTTGCCCATCTCCCGAAAATTTGCTACCTTTTTTGTCCTCAGAGAGTGTAGGAGCGTTCTGCATGGAGGTTTCCCACTCCGTGCCGTCCGCGTCCTTACCACGGCGCACACTACCTTTGGGGTTCTCAATGCTGATGTTGTAGCCGTCAACCTTGCGGTGTTCCATCTTGTAGTTGCCTGCCGCTTTCTGCGCTTCGGAGGCATCTTCCTCCGGAGTCCGGCTCTTTTCAGGCTCTGCCGGTGGAAGTTCGTTAAGCAATTCTTTAGCGGCGCGGTATTTGAGATATGAACTTCTGTATTTTTCTTCATGGCCTGGTTCATACCCTGTTTCCCACCCTGCTATGCAGTCCTCTACTGCCTTTCGCAAAGACGACTCATCCCGGTTTTCTCGTGCGAAATTCCTTTTAGAGATTGCGATCTTCCGTGCCTCCTCTTCGGTCGGCTCGGTGTTCATTGTCGCATCTGCCTCGGCTATACGCTCGCCCAGAGAACTTTCCACCCCCGGTTCTTGTTTATTTGCTGACAAAGCATTATCTTTGCCACCGGAAGTTTCGGAAGAATTCCCGCTGGTGACGGCTGCGCCCTCGTTCTGGCCGTGATTAACTTCAGCAGTTTCGGCGTTTGAACTGCTTCCAATGGTGGGTAAGGACGAAACTACCGGTTTATTGCGCGAGTATCTTTCTCGGAAGATGCCCGCGCTGTTTACATTCCAGTATGTTCCATCATTGGAGAGCTGGATGAACAGTGTGTTATTGTGGCCGTCCTTGACTTCGAGCAGGTATGTCGGTTTGTTGCCATAGCGGTTGCCTTCTCTGATAGTCTCGTAATTACGTGCCACATTCTCCACAAATTCCTCTACAGATGCAAATCCGGCATTCTTGATCTGTTCCCCATGTCCGGCTTCTATATGCATAAGTCCGTAGCCATGGTTTGTGCCATTATTATCTTTTCTGTTTTCCCCGACGCTCAGACGTATCGGTGCGGCTTTCAGTCCGCTTTCCGCATCAATGTCTCCGAATGTGGTGCTTCCGTCTGAGGATATGACGAAGGGCCTCCCATATTCATCAGTTTCTGACTCGGATAGGGGAGCGGTTATCCTTTCCTCCGGTATATTATCGGTGCCTTCTCCATCCACTCCGGTATTTCCTCCGGCTCGTTCCTCACTGCCTTCACTGCGTCCGCCAGCATCCGCAGCTTGTTCAACTGCCTCGCCTTTTCTACGCTCCGCCGGTTCGGCTGAAACCCTCTGTTTCCTGTCGGCGATGGCTGCGTCGACAAGTTCCTGTTTTTCTCTTGCTGTTCCATTACTGAATAGTTCGTTTACACTGGTTAATATTTCTTCCTTGGTATATGGTTTTCCGCTCTCGCTGAAGAGGTCAACTGCCCCCGCGGACGCCTCGATTGCCTGCTTGTTATACATGGCGAGTATCTTGCGCAGTTCGCTCGGCTTACCGCTGTTCAGTATGTCGGCAAGCAGGAGGGTGGTCGCGTCAGTCACACGGCTGTCTCCGTACTGGTCATCGAATAGACCCTGCATCCTGCCGAATGGCGATACTGGCATACCCTCCTTATATACATCGGGACTCGCATTCTTGGCTCGCGTCACGAGGTCAACGGCGGCTGAAAGTTCCGCGCTGAGGTCATAGCCACGCTTGCCGAGGGTGCTGTTGCTCGCTATCTCCCCAAGGCCCATTACTATGGTCTCCCTCATAGATGGCATGGAGATTATCTGACGCACTGCATCTGGAGAGGACTGAAAGACCTTTCCTATCAGTGTGTTCTCAATAAGTTCCTTGCCTGCGGCCGATAGTGCCGTACCGGTCCGAAGTTCGGGCAGCTGCTTGTCGTTGATCACTCCTGCCTGCATCAGTGCGCCCAGTGCCTGCGCTGCCGCCTCCTCGTCCCGGTAGTAGTCCGAGAGTCGGTCATACTTGGCAATGTCGGTCACTATGTCCCCGAATACATTGTCAGGTACTATCTTGCCAAGTTTGACAGCCGCCTCCGGCTTGCTTTGGCTCTTCATCTCCTGCGCGTTGAAGCGTGAGAAGGTGGTCGCGTCATAGGGTAGTGCCTCGTCAGGCACAAATACCACTCGTCGATGCTCCTTACTGTCAATCTGCTCAGGAGTGAAACCAAATTTGCTACCGAATTCACGTCCGTATGCCAGATATTTTTTGTCCGTTCCTTGCCGAGCAGCCAATATGCCTGAATTCCATCGGTTAGTGCCTGATAGAACAATCCCATCCTGACTGACTATGATAGGATTCTGCATAGCTCTTCCGTCATAGTCATCACCCATGGAGTACACCATTCTCTGTGCATCCTTATCTCTCTTGTAATCGCGGTCATTTGTGCTCTGCCCATTCTTGTCTATAGGGAAGCCTTCTGTCGGCTCAAAGCCATTATCCACATCATGGCTGGCTGTCGCATCTTCTGGACCAATCAAATAGTAGTGACCGGCCAATGAAGACCCATCAGCAAGAATTACAATATCCCTATTACCCTTGATCTTGTCTGCCTTGTCCCATTTCTCCTTTATCTTCGGATTCACTGCGTGAGTGCCTATGGCGCCCTGTTCTGCATCACGCTCGGCTTTCAGTCGCTGTTCCTCCTCAAACTGAGCCACGGCTTGGTCGTGCAATTCTGCGTCACGCCGACGGCGTTCCTCCTCCTGCTGTCTCCGAAGTTCTGACGTGCGGTCTCTATGCACTCCCAGTATTGAAGTCCAAGCATTCGCCTTCGCCTGCGTGTCAGCGAGTCGCTGATTGTAATCGGCAACTTCCTCGGCATATTTCGCCTGCGCGTCCTGCTTGGCTTTCGCCATGGCCATGGGAGACCCTTTCAGTTTGGGTGCTTTCATCGTAGGCGGTTTCTTCTTCAGCGATTCAAGGTCTGCGTTCGCCTGCTCTATCTGGGCGAGTGCTATGTCGGCTGCATCCTTTTCGCTCCCGACTGCCTCTACAAGTCCATCCCAGGCCAAATCCTTTTCAACGGCTTCAAACATCGGCTCTCCCGATGCCTCATCCACCGGAATCCGCGACAGAGCGCTTTCCACCGCGCCCCCTGTCTCCTCAGATACCGGAGCCGCATCAGCCGCCGGAGCCGCCGGAGCCGTGCCGTCAGTAGGGGAGAACTGTTCTCCACTCGCCGGAGCCTCCCCGTGGGTCTCGTGGCCCGTCTCCTGTACGTTTTCTACAGGAATTGCGGAATTGGGAACGCTTTCCGTGGATGATTCACGATTTTCTGTAGGAATTTCGGTGTTTTCGCCAATATTGGGAACGCTTTCCGCATTTTCAGGAACGCTCTGAGCCGCCATCGCTCTTTCCTGCTGGGCATACTCCATCGCTTCAAGCATTCCTCGCCCGAAGTCTGTCAGCAAGTCGGCACCTCCTCTAAGTTTCTCAATCTCGCTGTTCAGTCGTTCATCCGAATAATTCTGTACGCTGTTGAGCCCATATTCATATCCTTGGTCGTATTGAGCCGTATCCGCAGGTGCAGGAATATTTTCTGCATCAATGTTGCCGTTGCCGGGAATATTTTCAGTGCCATTGTTGCCATCCACGCGGGCCTCGTGGTCCTGCGCCGGAGCCTCAGCGACCGGAGTGGCCTCCCCGCCTGCCTCATGATCCGCCGCAGGAGCTTCAGCGGCCGGAGTGGCTCCCTCCGAAGCCCCAGCCATACCGGCAAGACGCACAGCCTCCTCATCACGCATACGCTCCACAGCCTCCGAAAGCTCCGCCGCCGGATCCACTGCATCACGCACATAACGCACCTGATCCCGGCTCGTCATCCCATACTCCCCGGTATCAGCATACACCACCGTCAGCCGCTCACTCGACCTCTCCGGATCCACACCGCTACCGTCGGGCAACATCACCACATCTCCCGTAAGCACATACACCTCACGGTCATCCAGCTTCATCACCGCCGGCACAAGCACACCCTTATCCCTATGCGTCCGCCGACCGATCAGATTCGACATCTCCCGCTCACGAGTCTCCAGACTCTCCGAAGCGCCACCAATCACACCATCCATCACACTCTTCGCATTCAGATAGTCGATTACCGCCACGCGTACATCCTCCGAAAACTCCGGATTCTCCAGCAGAGCCCACGGATTCTCATCAACCTGCCACATATAAGCGTCAGCCTCATCACCCAGCGTCTCCTCCAGCGCCGCACGCGTCTCAGCCACACGCGCACCTATAGTCTCCATATCAGCTCCCGCCGACTCATCGCCATCCGCCGCCCGCTCATACACCGCACGCCCCTCAGCCTCAGCAGCCATAATCCCTTCAGCCAAAGAAGCATCCACCTGCGACCCGGCACCCGGTGCCTCTTCCTCCCCGGCATCCCTGCCGAACAGCTCACGCACATACCGTTCCACAGCCCCCTGCTCCCCAGCCGAACGCTTACCCGGCTCCTTACGGATAGCCGCATCCACATTCACGCCAGTCTCCTCCGACACACGCGCACGTATACTCTCCGGCCTCACATCATCGCCCACGCCAGCTCCCGACATCCGCTCCACAGCCTCATCAATCCGCTCCGCCAGCTTCCGCTCAGCCTCCGTCACCTCATCCTTACCCCCCTTCACACGCTCATACACCTTATACACGCCATCCGCCGGCATACCCGGATAAGCCTCCTTGATAGCGGCAAGCATCACGCGACCGGACGCCTCAGCCACACGCGCCTGCTCACCCACATCAATCGTATTCAGCTCCACCTGACGCCCGATGCGCTCAATCTCCTCCTGCGCACCCTGCTCCGAATCAAAACGGCGCGAAGTCACCACGCTCCCTGACTGACTCACACCCATTACGATAATCCCACCGTCCGCAGTATTCTCACGCCGCCATCCCGATACCGTAGAAGGCACAAGCACACGCCCCGTCAGTACATAATAAGCCCTCGCACGCGTAGCCTCACTCACACTCCCGTCCGACATCAGAGCCTCCATCATCTCATACCCGTCAAACGCCTCATTGCCACGCTCAGCCTCCGAAATCTCCGCAAGCCCGAATCCCCCGGTAAGGTCCGCACCCTCGCGCCGCACACTCACACGCCGCGACTCATGCTCCCGATCATACGCAAACAGATCCCCGAGCCGACCGTAACCCTTACGCTTCAGCTCAGCAAGCTCCTCACGCGTAAACGCCTTCACACCCTCCGGACCCTCCTTGTCAAGCATCCGGCGCACACGCTCCTTAAAACTCCGGTTATTCTGTAGACGCTCCTCACGCGTCAAAGGCACCTCACGCCCCGAAGCATCCACACGAGGCTGCACCGCACGCAGCCCCCGCACCACCGAAGGAGCCGACTTCACCGCATGCGACAGACCGAAACCCATCATCAGCGCCATACTGTCAGTCCACGCATCCCCACACAGATCAGCCCGCGCAGCCTTACGCGCCTCAGCCCGCGCCTCAGCATCCGAAATATGGTCATACCCATACTGACGCGCATACAGCCGGTCAAAATCAGCATCCCCCATCGTCCGCACAGCATACATCTCCGGCGCCGCAAACACCGTACCCTCCAGCAACTTCGACACAGCCACCTCACCGGTGCGCAAAGCCACCTTCCCGGCCGTCGAGCCCACGCCACGCACCGCCTTGTCAGCCACATTCCCCAGCAACGGAGCCACCGCACCCGTTACCGCGCCCATGCCAAGACCATGCACACCGCTGTGCATCACCGAAGCCCACGAGAAATCCTCCAGATTCCCCGACTCCGGATTCACATAACCACCCTGATACAACTGGCGCTCCGCATCCTTCGACATCTCAAACATCCCGAAATTCGCAGCCCCGGCGGCCATGCCCCCGACCACACGCCCCGCAAGACGCGCGCCCGCCACACGCGCCGCCACAGGCCACACAGCCCTACGCGCCATACCCTTTCCAACGGCACCCATCACCAGCTTCGAGGCCGCGCTACCCACACCCCACGAAGCCAGCGTCACCGGATCAAACGCCATCCCAAGCACCGTCCCCGTAATATCCAGCCCCTTATGCTCCGACCCATAACGCTCCATCGCATCCAGATCAGCATAAGCCTGCCCCTCCGGATTAATCGTCGACGACAGCGCCACCCCAGCCGGATTAAGCTCCACAATCTTACGCAGCAGAAACTCACCGCCACTCTCCGGCATATTACGCTCCACATACGCCTCATGCACCTGGGCATACACCGCCGACTTCGCAGCATCACGCGCCGCATCAGCCACACTGCGCCCCTTCAACTCATCCTTATGCTCCTCAAAATACCGCGCATACCCGGCCACAAGCTCATCCCTGTAACCCGCCGGAAGCCCCTCAAACGCACTCTCCGCAATCTTCACCAGATCACCCATGCCGGTCTCCTTCGTAGCCGCCTGACGCCCAAGACGCGCATTCACGCCACCGATCATATTCATCGCATTGGCCATATACGCATCATCCGACTTTGCACGCCGCTCATCATCCGCCGCCACAGCAGCCGCCACAGCCTTACGAATCGGGGCCTCATAATCCAGCTGAGCCTGCTTCTCCACATCCTCCTTCCGCGCCGGATCAAGACCATTCTCCCTCATACGCCCCGTAAACTCATTCATAAGCCTCATACGCCGTGCCCCATACTCAGCCTTATCAGCCTCCACAAGATCCGTCGTAAGCCTGCCGTCAGGAAGCAGCCACTGCGTCTTACGCACACCATCCTCCTCCACGACACCATACGCTACCGGCCCGCGCCCATGCAGCAGCACACCGGCGCCATCATCTGCCGCCCCCTGCACCTGGGCTCCCGCCTCATCAGCCGCCACGCCTCCCGGCGTCAGACCCGTCACCGACGTACGCACCCCCGCCGCACGCGCCGCATTCTCCAGTGCCTTAGCCTCATCACGCCCCTTCCGCGTCTTCAGCGAAGCCACACGCCGACCCTGCTCCACAGTCCGCCGCATCGCATCCACCGTCTCATCCACCGATGGACAATACACCGACTCCCACTCCGGATACCCGTCCTCAGCCGTACGGCCGGTCTTACGCACATCCGTCCCCCCGAACTGCATCTCATACATCATCCGCAGCTTCTCCTGCCACGTCGGAGTCCATCCCTCCGCCTTCTCGCCAGTCCCCGGCTCTGCCCCGGCACCCGCACTTCTGGCCTCCACACTTCCGGCCCCGTCAGCACCGGCTGCCTTACCGCCATTCTCAGCCTGCCCCCGTGCCGACCCCTGAGCCTCATCACGCGAAGCACCCCGGGACTCGTGGTTCTGCGCCGGAGCTTCAGCGACCTGCCGGGCCGCTCCGGCAGATTTAGCCGCCACCCCGGTCGCCCCCGCATCCTTAAGATAAGGAGAAAGGCCCTGCGCCACAGCAGCATCATAATGCCCCAGAGGAATATCATAATCAGCACCCTGCGCGTCACGCATATGCACAGTCGCCCCCGCATACGCCGACGCATACGACTTCATCCCGTACTTCTCCACATTCTCCGCACTCACATCATGCGTCTTACCGTCAGAAGTCGTGATACTGTACTTCTTACCACCCGAAACACCATTCACATTATTGTCTGCCATAATCACACAGCCTCTTAAAAATCAGAAAGTCAATAGAAAAATAAAATCACCATTCCACCCCGGCGCCAGTCCGCACCTCGACCCTTGCAGGTAGGCACACTCATGCGTCCGCTCTACAAAGCTCCCCCGAATCCTAATTCAAAGGAGGAGGCCCCCCCGCACCCCCCTTACCATCATCCTTACGCTTATACTGCGACGCATCAAACCCGGTATACGTCGTCCGCGTCCGCGTCGTCTTCGAAGAAGTCTGCTCCTTCCCCGTCAGCTTATCCGGCTTCGTCTCCGTCACCTCAGTCTCCTTCACCACGTCATCGCCCCAGCGCTTCGGATCATAAGTACCTTCCCGCCGCTCATGGTCGATCGCAGCCTGACGGTTCTTATACGTCGTCACCGATCCGTCAGCCGACCGAGCCGCATATTCCTTCACAGCATCACTCCTCGACTTCTGAGCAGCCGCCCTCGAAGCCTCAGCCGCAGCCGACGAAGCTCCAGCCGCAGCCACACGCTGAGTACCCAGAGCCTTCTCCGACACAAGCTTAGTCTCCTGCATCCGCGGAGCATAGCCAGCCTCCACACGCGCCGTTTCAGCCTCCGCAGCCACCTTATCAGCCTTACCCGACTGCTCACGCCGCCTATCCTCCTGCAAATCCTTCTCCCACTTATGTTTCTCCGCCTCACGCTCAGCCGCCTCGCGGGCAATCCGCAGCTTCTCCTGCTGAGCCTGAAGCTCACGCAGAGTCTTCGCCTTCTCCGCCTGCATCCCGGCCCCTTTAAGCACAAAATTCAGATACTTCTCATTATTCTCCCTGCGGGCCGCACGCTCCTGCTCCAGACGCTTATTCAACGCCCCCAATTGCGACAGCTCCGGCTTATACATATTCGGAGCATACCGCGACGTAAAAAACAGATTAGCCAGCGCCGCCACGCCGTCACCCACAGCCGACACAATCTTCCTCGATCGCTCACGCCGTTCCCGCGCCCTCCGCTGCTCATCCGACTCCGGCGTCACCTTCGCCGCCGCCTCCTCCAGCATCCGGATCGAACGGTCATAAGCCGCCCCCACCTGCACCTCGGCCCAATCACCGCCGCCAGCAGCCCCGGAAGCCAGACCGTCCCGTGCACCGTCCCCCTGTGCCGTAGCCTCAGCACCCGAAAGAGCCCCTGCACGATCCCGCGACTCATCCGCCGCCATACCCGGATCCTTATCCTTCATCTCATCATCCATAGCCATAAAGCCGCCCTCACGCCTCCTTCACGTCCTTACCAAAAGCATCAGCCAGATTCGCACCCACCGACGACAGACCGCCCACAGCCTGCGAGATACCCTGCGCACGCCCCGTCTCCAGATTATTCAGCTGCTCGTCAAGAGCCGCCTCACGTTGCTGATACCGCGCTTCCACAGCATCCTTACGCGCCTCACCCTGCGCTACAATCCGCGACACAGCATCCGCCATAGCCTCATTATTGGCGGCCTTAACAGCCGCAAGCGACTCCTCCGATCCACCCATCACAGCCTGCGTCCCGGCCGCCGCCATATTCCTCTCACGAATCGCCGCCTCAGTCCGCGCCAGAATCCGCTGCGCATCCGCACGCTGAGTGGCATCCTCATTATACCGCCTCTCATACCACGCCTTGTTGCGGCTCCTCTGAGCCTCAACATTATCCTTCACCTTACGCATAGCCTTCGAAGCCTGAATGCCCCCGAAGATACTCCCCGCAGCCGAGACAGCCGCACCCAAGATAGATCCAATCATACCAGTACAGAGATTACTGCCGACCCACCGGCCAGCCGTCCCGACAGCATCCACACCACCCGCCACCGCAAGCACACACATGCCACGCACAAGCGCCATATTAGCCATCCGGAACCGGCCGACCGTCCGGATTCAACGAATTTAATTCAGCCGCTAAATTATAAAGCTAAATTTGCAACCGACTTTTAACCGTTGAATCACCACACAAAAAAACATTACATCACATGGCACAAGGATACAAGACCGGCGGACGCCGCCCACAGCAGCCCGACCCAACCCGCCAGACCCTCAAACAGTTGCTCCAGCAGCACTCCCTCAGCTACTTCAAGCCCAAAGAGCAGCTCGACTCCGACGGTAACCTCCGCACCGTCTCCGACTTCGAAATCGACATCGAAGCCCTCGCCCCCGCCGAGCGCCTCCCCATAGAAATCAAAGTACTCGAATTCCACACACCGCGCATGAAAACAGAAGACGTCAACCTCCTGCTCAACACCCAGCCCCTCACCATCGAAGACACCCTCACACTCCTCTCACGCGACCCCGACGCCGACCCCGCAGACACAGATGCCGACTGAGCCGACGAGAGAACCCAGAAAGGACCCCGCAAAACCCAAACC